>JASBUY010000254.1 GCA_030147645.1 Aquabacter sp.
CGTCCTCGCCGACCAGTTCGCGCCGGGCTTCGGCGCGTGTCGAGGCGTCCGACATGCGCCCCGTCCAATAGCTGATACCGCGCCAAGTGCGCCCTGCACTGCCCCACATGTACGCAGGCGCGAAGGCTTGAAAGGCCGAGATGCGGTCGTCGCGCTCAATGATGGCGTCCGCGATCAGATCGGCGGAGAGGCTCGCCACCGCGAGCGGCTCCGGCCCGAGCCCGGCCGCATACCAGATGCCGGGGCGATACGTGCCGATCAAGGGCAGGCGATGGCGCGAGGTGCGCATGCGGATGCCATGGGCGCCGTCCACCACGGCGTGCCGCAGCGAGGGATAAAGTCGGCGGGCATGACGTCGGAGCACGCAGGCCGCGCCCGCCTCCCGCCGCACCAGGGTCGCGGTGGGCGCGGTAAAATAAAGGCTCGTCTCCTCCAACAGCCCGGAGACTCCGCGCAGCCCGCCCTCCACCAGATTCTGCGGAGCGCGGGCGGGCGGGGAGTCCAGCGTGAAACGGCCGGCGACCGAATGGACATTGGACAAGGCGCGCGCGATCCAGGGCGCGCTCGCCCCGAGCCCTCGGTCGGTGGCGAACACCACATGCTCCGCCCGCACCCGCGCTTGGGGAACCATCAGATATTTGCGCACGCCATCGAGATCCGAGGAGAGGAGCTTCGCCTTTTCCAGAATGCGCACCCCGGCGCCGCGTGCCGCTTTGGCCAGAACGAGCGAGACCTTTTGCGCGTCGTAGCTGACGGGGTCGGGATCGAACAGCGCCCCGAACGGCGCGTCGAGGCCTAAAAGGCTCCTGACGCGAGCGGGGCCGCAATGGGCGAGTTCATCGACGCCCAGGCTGTCGCGGGCGGCCGCTTCGTCGATGAGATCGACTCGCCCCGTGGGGCCGGGCAGATAGATGAGGCCGGTGGCGTGCGGCGCGACGCCGATCACCTCCATCAGGCGGTGCGCGCTGCCGGCAGCGGCCACCGAGAGGTCATAGATGCGGCGGACATCCGCAAGCGGGCCGGCGGTGCAAAGGTCTGCTGCCGTTCGGCCGAAGCCCGGCCGCACGAGGCCGCTTCCGCGATAGGGGCCGACCTCCCCTGCCTCCACCACCACCACGTCGCGTCCGCGCATCGCCAGGGAGAGGGCGCAGGCAAGGCCCGCCAGCGTCGCGCCGACGATGCACACATCACAGTCGAGGTCCCGGGCTGGCACTGCCCGCGTGGAAGTCGTGTCGGTCATTTCGCCCCGTCCCACCACCTGTGTGACAGAAGCCCGCACACTTCGCCAGATGCAGCCGTTTTCCGATGCTTCGCAGGTCTATGCAGCAGCGGTGTGCACCGGCGCGCTTCCTCCGACCGCCCGGGCGCTCTAGAATGCGAGTCGCCTTCCCTATCGAGCGTCGGTGCAATGCGTCGTCTTATCCTGCTCCGCCACGCGAAGTCCGACTGGCCCGAAGGCATTGCCGATCTTGAACGTCCCCTTTCGGCGCGCGGGCGCGGCGCGGCGCCGCTCATGGGCCGCTACCTTGCGCGCGAAGGGCTGGTGCCCGACCGCGTGCTCGTATCTCCGGCGCGCCGCACCCGGGAGACCTGGGATTTGGTCTGCGCGGAAGTGGACGGCATTCCCCAGCCCGTGAGTGAGCCGCGCATCTACGAGGCGAGCGCCGCCCGGCTTCTCGGTGTGCTGCGCGAGCAGCCGGATGCGTGCCATACCCTTCTGCTCATTGGGCACAATCCGGGCTTCGAGGATCTCGCCGATACGCTGGTTCAACACGGCTCCGCTGCGGCCCGCGGCGCCATGGAGGAAAAATTCCCTACCGGCGCCGTGGCGGTGATCGATCTGCCCGTGGACAAATGGGCGGAGATCGTGCCCGAGACCGGCCGGCTGGATCGCTTCGTGACGCCGCGCATGCTTGCGGGCGAAACCTGAGCCATGGCGGCGGGCTCGCGCTTCCTTGAGGATGCGCGCATCGGCGTTCGGGCCATGGCGGACCGGGTGGAGGATTTAACCCGCCCCACATTGCGCATCGGCGTCACAGGTCTCGCGCGCTCGGGAAAGACGGTCTTCACCACCGCCCTCGTGGAAGCGCTTCGCACCGGCGGTCGCCTGCCAGTGTTCGAGCCTTATGCTGCGGGCCGCATCGCCAGCGCCACGCTTCAGCCCCAGCCGGACGATGCCGTTCCTCGCTTTCCGGTGGAAGATCACCTCGCCGCGCTCGCCGCACGGGACTGGCCGGCGTCCACCTCCCGGGTCAGCGAACTGCGTCTTGCCCTTCGTCATGCCACGCGGCGGGGCGGCATGCGCACGCTCACGTTGGATCTGGTGGACTATCCCGGCGAATGGCTGCTGGACCTCCCACTCCTCGACATGAGCTATGCCGCCTTCTGCGAGCAAAGCCTCAGCTTGGCGCGTGCCGGGGCGCGGCGTGCGGCGGCGGAGGAGATGCTGTCTGCGCTCACCGCAATCGATCCCACCGGCCCAGCGGATGAAGGGGTGGCGCGCGCCCTCGCCGCCCGCTTCACGGCCTATCTCGCGGCCTGTCGCACGGAGCGGATGGCCATGAGCCTGCTTCCACCCGGCCGTTTCCTGCTACCCGGCGATCTGGAGGGCTCCCCGGCCCTCACCTTCGCGCCGCTCGATCTTGGCACCGCGCCGGCGCCGGCAGGGTCGCTGGCGGCCATGATGCAGCGGCGCTTCGAAGCCTATAAGGCCGCCATCGTTCGTCCCTTCTTCCGCGAGCATTTCGCGCGCCTCGATCGCCAGATCGTGCTTGTCGATGTCCTGGCCGCACTCAACGCCGGGCCGGCGGCGCTTGCCGATCTGGAACGCGCCCTCGATTCCATTCTCCTTGCCTTCCGCGTGGGGCGGAACACGCTGCTGTCGGCCGTGTGGCGCCCGCGGATCGAAAAGGTGCTGTTTGCTGCCACGAAGGCGGACCATCTCCACCGCACCAGCCATGACCGTCTCGAAGCGATCCTGCGGCGGCTCGTCGAGCGGGCCTATGCCCGCGCGCGGACCGGCGGCGCAGCTATGGACGTGGTGGCCATGGCTGCGGTGCGGGCGACGCGCGAGGCGGATGTGACGCGCCACGGCCAGAAGATCGCGGCCATTGTCGGTACGCCGGAGGCCGGACAAGAGGCAGGCGGCCAGATGTTCGACGGGATCGAAGAGGTTGCGCTCTTCCCCGGCGAACTGCCGGCCGACCCCGAGACCTTGTTCGATCCCGCATCCAGCGGATTTCGCGGCATGGACCGCGGCGATGGCGATTTCCGCTTCCTGCGCTTCCGCCCGCCCGCAGGCATTGGAAGCGGCACGCCCCTGCCCCATATCCGCCTGGACCGCGCGCTCCAATTCCTGCTGGGCGATCGGCTCGGTTGAGCGGAGTTTTGAGTGATGGTGAAGCCGGTCAAATCCCGCGCGCGGGCCGATGGTCCGCCCCGGCCCCAGGTGTTTCGGCTGGATGAGGCGGGAATCACCTTCACCGAGGCGGACCCGAGCCCGGAGGAAGACGCCCTTGCGCTTCCGGCCGTGGTGGACGTGCCGCAGCGCAGCCGCGTCTCGCTGTCCGCCCTGTTCTGGTCGGGGCTCGGCGGGCTGGTGAGCCTCGGCGCCGGGCTTGCGGTCTGGAAACTGGTGGAGGATTTGTTCGCGCGCGCCGACTGGCTCGGCTATGTGGCGCTCGCCTTCGCCGGCCTTTTTGCCTGCGCGACGCTCGCCATCATCGCGCGCGAAGCGTTGGCCCTCGCCCGGCTCTCCAGCCTCGATGCTTTGCGCGAACGCGCCATGGCGGCGCTCGCCAGCGACGACCGGCCCGAGGCCGAGGCCGTGGCGCGCGAGCTTCTGAGCGTCACCGCCGGCACGCCCTCCCTGGCGCGAGCAAGGGCCGGCCTCACCTCCCACCTCGGAGCCATCATCGACGGGGCGGACTTGGTCCGGCTGGCGGAGCGCGAATTGATGGCGCCGCTGGATGCCCGGGCGCGCCAGATGGTTTCGGATGCCGCAAAGCGGGTGTCGGTGGTAACGGCGGTGTCACCGCGCGCGGCCGTCGATCTGCTGTTCGTGCTGTACACGGCGCTGAGCCTGATGCGGCGCCTGTCACGCCTTTATGGCGGACGGCCGGGCACGCTCGGCATGGTGCGCCTGGTGCGCCATGTGGTGAGCCATCTGGCGGTGACGGGCGGCATGGCGGCCGGCGACAGCCTGGTGCAGCAATTGGTGGGGCATGGCATCGCGGCCCGCTTGTCCGCGCGGCTGGGGGAGGGCGTGGTCAATGGCCTTCTCACTGCCCGACTGGGGCTCGCCGCCATCGCGGTGACCCGCCCCCTCCCCTTCGCGGCGCTCCCCGCCCCGCGCCTTTCCGATGTGGCGAGCGGCCTCGTGCGAGCCGAGGATGACGAGGTGATCGCTCAGGCGGGCATCAAGCGGACGGGCAAGGCCTCGGGGGAATAGTCTCCCGGCACATTGCGCCAGATGGTTTCCACCAGCGGCCAGCCCAGGACAGGGCACAAAACGGCCATCAGGGCCGCCACCGTCCACTGGGCCTGACCCAGGGCGCTGGCGAGCACCGCGAGAAGGCCCACCGCCGTCACGGCCCCGAGCGCGCTCATGAGCATCCAGCGCCAGCGCGGCAGGCCCGCGGAATAGGCAACCCCCGCCTGCCCCTCCAGGCCGGCATGGACCGCGCGGACGAACGCTGAAAAGGCGGCGCGATTGTCCTCGACACTGGTGATGGAGGTGCGCGACAGGGAGCCGACGCGCAGATTCTCGCCATTGCGCCCTTTCAGCCGCATTTCGAAATTCGGCGCGGCCAACTGGCCGGGATGATAGGTGAGACGCACCGCGACCACATCCTTGAGCGCCAGACGGCCGGAGCGCGCGCCGATGGTCCAGTCCAGCACGCCGTGTTCCAGGCGGAACCGGGACCCCGGACCGATCATGCGGGGCCGCGCCGCATAGGTGATGCCGCCGCTCTCCTCGCTGCCATCCATGAGCCGCTCGTCCTCCCTCCCGGTTTGCTTAGCGGCCTCCTTAGCGCAGGTGTGGCCTCGGCGGCAGTGCAAAGGTCACGGATCACGCGGTCTCTATCGTCCCTCGGCCGACGCCTTTGACGGCGTCGGACCCGCCTAGGCCAGGGGGCAGGCCTCGGGCTTCACATCCAAGAGCGGCGTGCCGTCCAGGCAATCCAGTCCGCGCACCTGAAGCAAGAGCCCGTCCACGTTGACGAGGTCCACGACGGACGAGGCGATGGGATTGGGCCGCACGGGGGAGCGCAGCGAGAAGGTGCCGCGCGTAGAACCGTCGCGCCTCGGGCTCTGGAGCACCAGGTCGCGCCGCGCTTCATGCATCCAATAGAGGATCTGAAGGCGCGGATGGTTCCCGATCCCCTCCAAAGCGCGCGCCCAGCGCGGATCGACCTCCAGCGTGCAGATGGGTCCGTCCGGGGCGCCGCGACGCGGGCACTCCGCCCGGCGCGTCCAGGGCGTGTGGATGCGGCCGATGAAATAGAGCCCGGCGGATGTCTCCGGCGGCAGGTCCACCGCAATCTCCCCCGGCCGGATCTCGTCCCCGCCCGCCATGCCATGCCTCCGCTTTTCTTCTCATGCGGGAGCCATCATAGAGGACGCAGTCACCGCACCGGAGTCCCTCATGTCGTCACCAAAGCCGTCCCGCGACATTGCGGGGCTCATCGCGATCATGGCGGCCCTGCGCACGCCGCAGACCGGATGCCCCTGGGACCTGGAACAGGACTTTTCCACCATCGCGCCCTACACGATCGAGGAAGCCTATGAGGTTGCGGACGCCATCGCGCGTGCCGACATGGGCGACCTTACGGAGGAATTGGGCGACCTGCTACTCCAGGTGGTGTTCCACGCTCGAATGGGCGAGGAGGCAGGGCTTTTCGATTTCGGCGACGTGGTGGAGGCGATCACCGCCAAGCTCATCCGGCGCCATCCCCATGTCTTCGGCGATGAGGACCGCACCGACGCCGAGGCGGTCAAAGGGGCCTGGAGCCGCATCAAGGCGGAAGAGAAGGCCGCACGCGCCAAACGCCGCGCGGAAGCGGGCCTGCCGGACGACAGTACGGGGCGCATCCTCGACGGGGTACCGCTCCCCCTGCCTGCGCTGACGCGGGCGCTGAAACTTCAGGAAAAGGCGGGAAAGGTCGGCTTCGATTGGAACGATGCGCGCCAGGTGCTCGCGAAGATCCGCGAAGAAGCGGACGAGGTGGCCGAAGCCCTGGACCACCAAGACCGCCACGCCCTTCAGGACGAGGTGGGCGACCTGTTGTTCGCGGTCGTCAATCTCGCGCGCCATGCGGGCATCGATCCGGAAGCGGCGCTGCGCGGGACCAATGACAAATTCACCCGCCGGTTCGGCCATATCGAGGACCGTCTCGCCGCGCAGGGCCGACGCCCGCAGGAGACGAGCCTCGCCGACATGGAGGCTCTCTGGGTGGAGGCCAAGGCGCGCGAGCGCGAGGCCCGCGCGCCGTCCGATTCTCAGAGCGGCTCAACCTCGTAGACAACGGTGATGCGCGCGCGCGCGGACAGCTCGCCAGCCTCGATGGGCACCGCACGCGCCTCGGCCTTCATCATCATGGGCGCGGAGGTGAGCATGTCGCCGCCCCGGTCGCCGGGTGAGATCCGACGCACCTTCAGAAGCCGCAGACCGGCCGCTTCCGCGAGCGTCTTTGCCTGGGCCTGGGCATCCTTAAAGGCAGCGATGCGCGCCTTCTCCTCGATCGGGCCGCTGTCGGACAGGCCGAACCTGAGCCCGCCCGCCTGATTGGCACCGGACTGGACCATCTTGTCCAGCACGACGCCGAGCCGTGCGATGTCGCGGACCTTCACCGCCACAGTGTTGCGCACCTCAAAGCCGACCAGTTTCGGTGCCTCGCGCGTGTTGGGCGCGGGCTGCGAATATTGCGGCGAGATGCTGAAATTCGAGGTGGCGATGTCGCGATCCTCGATCCCCAGCGCCTTGATGGCGGAAACGAGGTCCGACATGGATTTGGAATTGGCCGCAAGCGCCTCTTCAGCCGTCTTGCCGGACGCGACCACGCCGGTGGAGAAGGTCGCCATGTCCGGCGCGGCGCTCGCATCCCCCTCGCCCACGACGCTAAGCAAGGCGCGCGTCGGCTCGTCCGCCCGCAGGGGCGTGGCAATGGCCCCCATCGCCACGCCGAGCGCGAGCGCAGCTCCTAGATGCCGTTTCAACCGTTTGACGCTCATCACTGTCTCCGCCTCGCAGGGTGTTCGTGCGACACACCACCCTTCGAACACGGCATCAGTACGGCATGGAGAGTTGTTCACCCGCGTAGGAGTTGCTAGAGGCTGAAATGTCTCTCTCCCTGCCCGAGCGCGGGGACGATTGCGGCGCCCGCTCTGCTTTTGCATCGCGGCGCGGCGCGCCTTCGGTGGGGCCTGTAGCTCAATGGTTAGAGCCGGCCGCTCATAACGGTCTGGTTGCAGGTTCAAGTCCTGCCGGGCCCACCAATTCTCCTCCATCTTCCCGCTTTCTCCACGGCCTCCGCCCCCGGCTCGGCCCGCCGAACATCCTTTGCATTTTGGATGCAGTTTTCATCCGCGTGGGTGAATGGCGGTAGACAAGCTCAAGCACCTCGCGGACATTCGGCGCCAGAAGACGCACGCATCGCTCAAGTGACGATGCAAAATGCGCCGGTGTCCGGGAGACGCGATGTCCGCAACTGCCGCAACCAGCAGACAGCGTTGGTGGGCCGTGTTCGCCGGCAGCGGCGCGCTGGGCATGATCATGATGGATGCGACCGGCACTGCCGTCGCGCTGCCCTCCATCCAGCGCGATCTGATGCTGAGCCACGGCGACCAGCAATGGATCATCACCATCTATGCTCTCACCGTCGCGGCGGCCATCGCCACCGGCGGGCGGCTCGCGGAGGTCTATGGGCGCGAGCGGACCTTTGTAGCGGGCGTCTGCCTGTTTGCTTGCGGCTCGCTGCTGAGCGGGCTGTCTCTCGACCTGTCCATGCTGCTGTGCGGCCGCGCGCTGGAAGGGCTTGGAAACATCCTGATGGCACCGTCCGCCGCGCTGCTGGCGACTGAAGCCTTCGGGCCGTCCCAGCGTGGACGGGCCATGGGCATCTATAGCGGGCTGGGCGGCCTTGCCATGGTGTTCGGCCCCATCATCTGCGGCGCACTCGTACAGATGCTGGGGTGGCGCTGGGCCTTTTTCGTCAATCTCCCCCTGGCCGCCGCGACCCTTATGATGCTGCGCGCGGCGGGACCGGCGGCCACAAGCCCGCGGGCCGGCACGTTTCGGCCGGCCTATAGCCTGTTCCTGGCCGCCGCCCTCGGCCCCCTTGTGCTCGGCCTGCAGCAAAGCCATTCCTGGGGCTGGACCGCGCCGCTGACGCTCACGCTGGTGGGCGCAGGCGCCGTTCTGCTGATGGTCTTCGTGCGCCTGCAATGGCGCGCCGCCGAACCCCTGGTGGATATGCGGTTGTTCGCAGACCGGCAATTCGCTGCCGACAGCATCGTGCTGTTCTGCGCCCAGTGCGCGCTGATCGGCCAATCGGCGTTCGGCGCCATCTATCTCCAGCGCATCCTGCATTTTTCGCCGATCCAGTCCGGACTCGCCATGCTTCTGTTTCTCACGCCGCTGATGATCTGTGCGCCACTCGCCGGGCTCTTGTACGACCGCTATGGCGCCAAGGTGCCGGTCGTTGCTGGTCTGACGTTGGCAACGCTGGGCCTCGCCTGGGAGACCCAGGCCCTGCCGCGCGCCGACTTCCTGCTGATGATTCCGGCGCTGATCGCCACCGGGGCGGGCATGGGCCTTGCTCTTTCGCAGACCTATACAGACGGTACCGCGCGGGCGGAGGAAGACCAGCGGGGCCGCGCCTTCGGCGCACTGGACACCGTGCGCCAATTGGGCGGCGCCATCGGCATGGCCGCCATCGGCACGGTGGTCGCCGGCATGGAGCGCGGACGGTTCTTCGACATTGCCGCGCAGGCCGCGCCCGAGGGTGCCGCCCGCGTCCAGTTGGAAGCCCTGATGGCGGCGGCAGTCTTTGGCAAGGACGAGGCGGTGCAGGCGTTGATGGATCAATGGCCCGCCGTGGCGTCCGCCCTGCGCCTCAGCGCCGCGCGCAGCATTGGTGAGGGCTATTATGTGGGCGCCAGCATGGTGGGGCTGAGCCTGCTGGCGGCAGTGGTTCTGATGCGCCGGAAGGCCGCCCCCGCTCGCGGCGCGGCAAAGGCGGTGCCGTGATGCGCGTCGTTCTCGCCACGCTGGGGTCTTTCGGCGATCTTTATCCCATGCTCTCCATGGGACTTGCCTTGCGCGCGCGCGGCCATGTGCCGGTGATCGCGGCACCTGCCGTTTATCGCTCGCGGGTGAGCGCACTCGGCCTGCAGTTTCGCGCTTTGCGGCCGGATTTCCCCCCCGAAGTCCTGATGGAGATTTTCAGCGACCCGGTGCAGGGCGGCGCACGGCTGTTTCGCGACACAGTTTTTCCTCATGTGCGGGAAACCTATGCGGATCTGCTGGCCGCGACGGAGGG
>JASBUY010000302.1 GCA_030147645.1 Aquabacter sp.
TGATGCAGGCCCAGATGTCCGGGCGGCAGGTCAATCTCGCTTTGGACGGCGCGGTGGACGTGGGGTCGCGCGATATCGACTTACAAGGTCGGGCCATCCTGTTGCCCTCCACCAATGCCGAGCGCAGCGCGCCCTTCGACCTGCCCTTCATCATTCAGGGCCCGTGGAGCAGTCCGTTCGTGATGCTCGATCCGCGGAGCCTGATCGAGCGCTCCGGCGCGGCGCAGCCGCTGCTCGAAGCGGTGCGCAACAAGTCGCCCGGTGGGGAGGCTGCCGTGCGGTCGGTCATCGAGCAATTGGCGAAGCCGACCGCGCTTCCCCCGGCAAAGGCCGAGAATTAGCGCCGGCGCGGACCCTTCGGCCGCAGGATGGCCTCGTCCAACATGCCGTCGAGCGGCGGGTCGCCCATTTGGTCTTGCGCCTCAAACGGCCGACGCGCTTGCAGCGGGGCGGAGCGGCTCTGGCTCGGTTCAATGGTGCCCATATAGGTGCGATATCGCGGCACCATTGGGTCGCCGGCGAGCCGCGCGTGGAGGAAATGGTCCTGCCATTCGCCGTTGATGCACAGATATTTGCGGGCGATGCCTTCGCATTGGAAGCCGACGCTCTCCAGCAGACGGAGCGAGGGTTCGTTGTTCGTCATGCAGGCGGCTTCGATGCGGTGAAGCCCGAGCGAGTCATGGGCGACCGGCAGAAGCGCGCGGAGCGCATCGCTCATAAGGCCCTGACCGGCATGGGACGCGCCCATCCAATATCCAAGGCTCGCGGATTGGCAGATGCCCCGGCGGACATAGGACAAAGTCACGCCGCCCAACAGGCTGTGATCCGCCGTGCGGAACACCAGCAGCGGATAGGCTTCATCATTGACGATGTCGCGGGCATAGCGGCGCAGGCGCCGGCGAAAGGCCGGCTTGGTGAGATCGTCGGCGGGCCAGATGGGCTCCCAGGGCGTCAGGAACGCGCGGCTCGCTTCGCGCAGATCGCGCCAGTCAGAAAAGTCGCGCATCTGCGGTACGCGCAGATAGACCCGCCGGCCCGAAATCACGGGCAAGACCTCGGGAGAGAGGATCGACGACAGGCGCCACATGCCTAGCTCATGACACGCGTGAGAGCCGGCCCCTGCCCCGGCTCATGTGATCTTGAGACGTTCCACCACCCGCGCCGCCGGTTCAAGCCCCCTGCCCGGTCCAATGGCCGCAAGCACCGGCCGCCCGCCCGCCAGAAGATCCCGCGCGGCGGCGCGGACCGCCGCCACATCGACCGCTTCCACCTTGGCGACGATCTCTTCCACCGGGATGATCCGATCAAAACCAAGGATCTGGCGCGCCAGCTGCTCGGCCCGCGCGCCCGAGCTTTCGAGCGCCGCCAGCAGCCCCACCTTCATCTGCGCTTTGGCGCGCGCGACCTCTATTTCGCTCGCGTCCCTGGCGACCGCTTCCAACTGGTCGATGACCACGTCGGTCAGTTCGCCCACATCGCCGTCGTCGGTGCCGGCATAGATTCCGAACAGGCCGGCATCGGCATAGGGCCAGTGGAACGCATAGATGGAATAGCAGAGGCCGCGCTCTTCCCGCACTTCCTGGAACAGGCGCGAGGACATGCCCCCGCCGAGCACGTTTGAGAGCACCTGGACCGCATGATAGCCGGGGTCGTGATAGGAACGCCCCTCCAGCCCCAGAACCACATGCACCTGCTCGAGATCGCGGGGCGTCAGCGATGTTCCGCCCTCGAACTGCGCGGCCGGGGGCGGCGCCTTTTGGCTGGCGCCGAGAGCGCCGAGGCGGGCGGCCGCCTCCTCTACCAGGCGGTCATGGTCCACGGCGCCGGCGGCGGAGACCACCATATGCGGCCCGCGATAGGTGCGCTCCAAATAGCCGCCCAGCCGCGAGCGATCGAAGCCGCGCACCGTTTCCGGCGTGCCGAGGATAGAGCGCCCGACGCTCTGGCCGGGGAAGGCCGCCTCCTGGAACAGGTCGAAGACAAGGTCGTCGGGCGTATCCATGACCGCACCGATTTCCTGCACGATCACATTCTTCTCGCGCTGAAGCTCCTCGGGCGCGAAGGCGGGTTCGGTGAGGATGTCCGCCAGGATATCGAGGCCAAGGCCCACATCCTCGCCCAGCACCCGCACATTGTAGGATGTCTGCTCGACCGAGGTCGCGGCGTTGATATCGCCGCCCACCTGCTCGATCTCTTCCGCGATCCGGCGTGCGGAGCGCCGGCGGGTGCCCTTGAAGGCCATATGTTCGAGCAGATGCGAGATGCCGTGCTCGCTCTCATGCTCGTCGCGGGCACCAGCGCCCACCCAGATGCCCAGCGAGACGGTGCCCAGATGCGCCATGGCATCGGTGACGACCGTAATTCCGTTATCGAGACGGGTCTGGCGGACGCTCACGCCGCAGCCCCGGCCCGGGCGCGCGCGGCAATGAAGGCTTCGATGGCAGCGCGATCATTGGGAAGCACCGTGAACCGCTCCTTGCGCGACAACAGGTCGGCCATATGCGACGGCAGTGCCGGCCGCTTGCCCGTGGCGGCCTCCACCGCGTCGGGGAATTTCGCAGGATGAGCGGTAGACAGGATCACCTGGGGAACGGAGCGCGCATGCTCCACCTTGCCCGCAACCGCCATGGCGACGGCGGTGTGGGGATCGAGCACATAGCCGCATTCGCGATAGATCCGCGCGATGGTCGCGGCCGTCTCCGGCTCATCCGCCCGACCGGCCGAAAAATCGCCGACAATGCCGGCCAGGGCATCACGCGGAATGCTGAAATTTCCGGATTGGGCGAGCGACGCCATCAGGCCGCGAACCATCTCGGAGTCGCGATCCAGTGCTTCGAACAGCAGGCGTTCAAAATTGGATGAGACCTGGATGTCCATGGAGGGCGAGGTGGTCGCATGGACGCCGCGCACCTCGTAGCGCCCCGTCTCCACCGTGCGCACCAGGATGTCGTTGACATTGGTGGCGATCACCAGATCGCGGATAGGCAGGCCCATATGCTTGGCCACCCAGCCGGCGAAAATGTCCCCGAAATTGCCGGTCGGGACGACGAAGGACACCTCGCGGTGCGGCGCGCCGAGGGCGACGGCCGCATAGAAATAATAAACCACCTGGGCGACGATGCGCGCCCAATTGATGGAATTCACGCCCGCGAGCGCCATGCGGTCGCGGAACAGGTGATTGTTGAACATGCCCTTCACATGGGCCTGGCAGTCGTCGAACGTGCCCTCGACCGCAATGGCGTGGACATTCTGCCCACCCACCGTGGTCATCTGGCGGCGCTGCACCTCCGAGACCCGGTTGTGAGGATAGAGGATGAAGACATCCACCGCGTCCGAATGCCGGAAAGCCTCGATGGCCGCGCTGCCGGTGTCGCCGGACGTGGCGCCGACCAGGGTGGCACGCGCGCCCCGATTGGAGAGGACATGGTCCATCAGGCGGGCGAGCAACTGCATCGCCACGTCCTTGAAGGCCAAGGTCGGGCCGTGGAACAGCTCCAGCACGAAAGTGTTGGGCGCCAATTGCACGGTGGGCACCGTCGCCGAATGGCGGAAGCAGGCATAGGCGTCGGAAATCATCACATCCAGCGCCGCAGCGGGGATGGAATCGCCGACGAAGGGCGAGATGACACGCCGCGCCACTTCGGCATACGGCTTTCCGGCAAGGTCCGCGATCTGCTCGGGAGTCAGGGTCGGCCAGTCCTCGGGCACATAGAGACCGCCGTCGCGGGCGAGTCCCGTCAGGAGGGCGTCCGAGAATGGCAGGGCCGGCGCATGGCCGCGTGTGGAAATATACTGCACCGTGTCGCTCCGGATGGGCGAGCGCGCCCAAGGGACATCTCGCATTCTGCGAACCGGACGGTTCGAAGACGATGACATTTTCTGCCGCTCATATCCGCCCTATCACCGGATTGCCAGCGCGGCTTGCCGGATGAGGCGGGGCAGATCAGGATACGGCCTCCCCTTTGGGTATCCTATCCTTGATTTCTTTTCTGTCCCAGGCGCTCTCCGCCATCGGCCGGCAGGGCACGAAGGCCGTCGCCGCCAGCATTTTCGTCGGTCTTGCGCTTCCGAGCCTCGCCGGGCTCGCGAAGCCTTTGCTCGTGCCATGCATTTTGTGCCTGCTGGCCATGTCCTTCATGCGCACCGATCTGCGGCGCCTTTCCGGCGGGCGGCATGCCGGGCTCCTCGCGCTCGCGCTGCTTTGGATCATGGCGGTCCTGCCGGCTACCTTGGGGCTGCTGGTGAGCCGCGTGCTTCCGCCCTCGGACGACGGGCTGATGCTGGCCTTGGTGATGCAGGCGGCTGCGCCGCCCATCATGTCCACCCCCGCCTTCGCCGCCTTGCTGGGGATCGACGCAGCGCTGAGCCTTGCGGTGATGCTCCTCTCCCTTTGCGTGCTTCCGTTCACGGCGCCCCTGTTTGTCTCCTATTTCACGGACGGGGCCCTGGCCCTGGACGGTCTGGCGCTTGCGGGACGGCTCGCCTTCATCCTGGTGGTGTGCGCGGGCGGCGGGCTTGGTCTTCGCCTCTTATGCGGTCCCTCCCGTCTCGCGCGCTGGAACGACCAGCTGAACGGCGCCAATGCGCTGCTGCTCCTGGTCCTCGCCGTCGCCTTCATGGACGGCGTCACGCCCTGGCTGCTGGCAGACCCGGCCTTCGTTCTCGGGATTGCGGGCCTGTCGGCCAGCGTCTCGCTTTGCGCGCTGGGAGTGACGCTTTTCGTGTTCAGCCGGGTTGAGGGGGGACAGTCGCTAATGCTGGCCTACGCGGCCGGCAACCGGAATTTCGGCCTCATGGTCGCCGCAGCCGGAGGCCTGCTGCCGGACACCACCTGGCTCTATGTCGCCCTCGCCCAGTTTCCCATTTATTTGCTGCCATTTCTCCTGCGCCCCCTCGCCGCCCGTCTGTTGCGACACACGGGCCCGACATGAGCGCAGCGCGCTACCGAAAGAAGCCGCGATCTGTTAGAGCAGCGCCGATCCGCACATCCATGCGGGTTTGAAAGCGCCCGTCCGCTTTCCCGGTCGAGGACGTTACACAGGTCTGCGGACTGACGCGGGCCGGTGCGGCGCCCGCGAACTGCCCGACACTTCTGCAAGCGAGCCCAGCCATGATCCCCCGCTACAGCCGGCCTGAAATGGCCTCCATCTGGACCCCGGAAGCCCGCTTTCGCATCTGGTTCGAGATCGAGGCCCATGCCGCCGAAGCGATGGCGGACCTCGGGATTGTCCCCAAGGAGGCCGCCGCCCGCATCTGGGAGAAGGGCCGGGACGCGCAGTTCGATGTGGAGCGCATCGACGCCATCGAGCGGGAAGTGAAGCACGACGTCATCGCCTTCCTCACCCACCTGTCCGAGATCGTCGGGCCGGAGGCGCGCTTCGTCCACCAGGGCATGACCTCCTCGGACGTCCTGGACACGTGCCTTGCCGTTCAGCTCACCCGCGCGGCAGACTTGCTCATCGCGGACGTGGACCAGTTGCTGACCGTGCTGGAGCGGCGCGCCTTCGAGCACAAGCTGACGCCGACGGTCGGCCGGTCCCATGGCATCCATGCCGAGCCCACCACGTTCGGCATCAAGCTCGCCATCGCCCATGCCGAATTCCAGCGCTCCCGCGCCCGGCTCGTAGCGGCGCGCGCGGAAGTCGCCACCTGCGCCATTTCCGGCGCGGTGGGCACCTTCGCCCATGTGGACCCGCGCGTCGAAGCTTATGTGGCGCAGAAGATGGGGCTTCAGGTGGAGACCGTCTCGACCCAGGTGATCCCGCGCGACCGTCACGCCATGTTCTTCGCGACGCTTGGCGTGGTCGCCTCTTCGGTGGAGCGGCTCGCCACAGAAATCCGCCATCTCCAGCGCACCGAAGTGCTTGAGGCGGAGGAGTATTTCTCGGAGGCCCAGAAGGGCTCGTCCGCCATGCCGCACAAGCGCAATCCGGTGCTGACGGAAAACCTCACGGGCCTCGCCCGCATGGTGCGCGCCTATGCGCTGCCCGCCATGGAGAATGTGGCGCTCTGGCACGAGCGCGACATTTCGCACTCCTCCGTGG
>JASBUY010000305.1 GCA_030147645.1 Aquabacter sp.
GCATTCTCGGCATGCACCGCATCGAGGAGCGCCCGGTGGCCATCAAGGGCCAGGTGGTGATCCGTCCCATGATGTATCTCGCCCTCTCCTACGACCACCGGATCGTCGACGGCCGTGAGGCCGTGACCTTCCTGGTGCGCGTGAAGGAGACGCTGGAAGATCCCGCGCGCCTCGTGCTGGACCTCTGATCCGTCTGTGAACCCTCAAGCCGGCGGCGTCGGCCGCCGGCCCCAGAGCCTGAGCACACGGTCGGGCTCTCCTTTCTGATGGAGACCGCGTCCGCCCGCAGCGCCAAAGCGCGCTGACCGGCGCGGCTCCAGCCGAGGCGGACGGCAAATGCCCCCGCCCGCGCCGAGGATGCGCCGCATGTGGAGCCATCTTGCCGAGTTTGCGACCCTCATGGCGGTGTTCGGCCTCGCGGCCGTCACGCCGGGTCCCGACTTCGCCATGGTGGTGCGCCAGAGCGTGGCACATGGGCGCCGCGCCGGCATCCTGACCAGCCTCGGCGTCGGCTCGGCCATTCTGTTCCATGCCGCCTACACCATCGCGGGGCTCGGATTGGTGGTGGCCCATTCGCTGCTGGCCTTCAATTTCCTGAAATGGGCGGGGGCCGCCTATCTCATCTATGTGGGCGTGCGCACATGGCGCGCCGCGCCGCCGGACCTCGACGCTATGGTCGCCGATCCGGGGCGGACGAGCGTTTCGGGGGACATCGGCAGCTTTGCTTTGGGCTTTCTCACCAATGCGCTGAACCCCAAGGCCGTGTTGTTCTTCCTGTCCATCTTCACGACCCTGGTGAGCGTCGAGACCCCGCTTGCGGTGCAGACGGGATACGGCCTTGCCATGGCGGGTCTCCTCGCCGCGTGGTTCTGTCTCGTTGCCGTTGGCTTCACTGGCCATCGGGCGCGGACGGTGCTCGCGCGTCTCGGCCGCGCCTTCAACCGCCTCACCGGGGGCGCCCTCATCCTCATGGGCCTGCGTCTCGCCTTCCAGCGGGGGCAGACCGCCGCCTGAACCCTTCCGTCCGCAGCGCGGCCGCGCGCCGCGCCTTCCTCAAGGATCGAACGTCATGTCCTACGATCTCATCGTCATCGGCACAGGCCCCGGCGGCTATGTGTGCGCCATCCGCGCCTCCCAGCTCGGCCTGAAGGTGGCCGTGGTGGAAAAGCGCGCCACCCACGGCGGCACCTGCCTGAATGTCGGCTGCATCCCGTCCAAGGCGCTGCTGCATGCCTCCCATCTGTTCGAGGAAGCGGCGCACGCCTTTCCGTCCATGGGCATCACCGTGTCGGCGCCCAAGCTCGACCACCCCGCCTTCCTCGGCTTCAAGGACAAGGCGGTCGAAGGCAACACCAAGGGTGTGGAATTCCTGCTGAAGAAGAACAAGGTCGACGTGCATTTCGGCACCGCCAAGATCCTCGCCGCCGGCAAGGTGGAAGTGACCGCCAATGCGGATGGCGCGAAGAGCGTGCTGGAGACGAAGAACATCGTCATCGCGACCGGCTCGGATGTGGCCCAGCTCCCCGGCGTCACCATCGACGAGGAAAAAGTGGTCTCCTCCACCGGCGCGCTGGTCCTGCCCAAGGTCCCCGGCAAGCTGGTGGTGGTGGGGGCCGGCGTGATCGGCCTTGAACTCGGCTCGGTCTGGCGCCGCCTCGGCGCGCAGGTGACCGTGGTGGAATTCCTTGACCGCATCCTGCCCGGCATGGACGGCGAGGTGGCGAAGGGCTTCCAGCGCATCCTGGAAAAGCAGGGCATGGCGTTCAAGCTCGGCACCAAGGTCACCGGCGTCGATACCGCCGGCAAGGGCGTGAAGGTGTCGGTTGAGCCGGCCGCCGGCGGTGCCGTGGAAATCATCGAGGCGGATGTGGTGCTGGTGGCCATCGGCCGCGTCGCCTACACCCAGGGCCTCGGCCTCGCCGAGATCGGGGTGGAGACCGACAAGCGCGGCCGTGTCGTCATCGACCCGCATTTCCAGACCAATGTCCCCGGCATCTTTGCCATCGGCGACGTGGTCGCCGGGCCGATGCTCGCCCACAAGGCCGAGGACGAGGGCGTCGCATGCGCCGAAATCCTCGCTGGCAAGGCGGGCCACGTGAATTACGGCGTCATCCCCGGCGTGGTCTATACCTTCCCCGAGGTGGCCTCGGTCGGGAAGACCGAGGAAGAGCTGAAGGCCGAGGGCATCGCCTATACGGTCGGCAAGTTCCCCTTCCTCGCGAACGGCCGCGCCAAGGCGAACAATGAGACCGACGGTTTCGTGAAGATCCTCGCGGACGCCGCCACCGACAAGGTGCTAGGCGCCCATATCATCGGCGTCGAGGCCGGCGAGCTGATCCACGAATGCGCGGTGCTGATGGAGTTTGGTGGCTCGTCCGAGGACCTCGCCCGCACCTGCCATGCCCATCCCACCCGCTCCGAGGCGGTGAAGGAAGCCGCGATGGCGGTGGAGAAGCGCGCCATCCATATGTGATCCTTTCGGGCGAGCGCTGAGGCGCACGCCGGTTGAGGCCACCAAGAATAAACACCGCCACCCTCACGGGTGGCGGTGTTGTTTTATGGATCAGAACGCCCCGCGCTGTGCGTTTCAGGCGTCGGGCGAACCCAGCACATCTTCGGCGGAGAAGCTGTAGGTGCGGCCGCAGAATTCGCAGGTGACGCCCACCGTGCCATCCTCCTGGATCATCTCCCGCCGCTCGCTCTCCTCGAAGCTCGCGAGGACCCCCTTCACGCGATCGCGGTTGCAGGTGCAATGGGCACGCATGCTCACCGGTTCGAACACCCGCACGCCGCGCTCATGGAACAGGCGAAAGAGCAGCCGCTCGCTGGGCAGGTCCCGGTCGATGAGTTCCACATCCTCCAGCGTCCCCACCAGAGATTGGGCCTCCACCCAGGCATCGTCCTCGCCCACGCTGTGGGTCGCGCTGCCCTCCGGCGCGTCGCCGGGATGAAGGTCGCCCCGCGCGGTGCGGCGGGAATCCTCGGGAAGGAATTGCGCGAGCAGCCCGCCCGCGCGCCATGAGGATGGCGCGCCACCGGCCCGCATCTCCTCGCCCACGGCGAGGCGCACCCGCGTCGGGATCTGCTCCGACTGCTGGAAATACTGATGCGCCGCCGCCTCCAGCCCCTCCCCGTCCAGCGCGACGATGCCCTGGTAGCGGTTGGCGGAGAGGCCCTGGTCGATGGTCATGGCAAGATGGCCGCGCCCGAGAAGAGCCGCGGGCGTCAAGGTATTGGCGCCCTCGGCACGCGCAAGCGCGTCCTTATCGAACCGGGCATAGGCGCGGATCTTGTCGGGGCTTACGAAGTCCACCACCACCATGTCCACGGGGCCGTCGGTCTGGGTCTGGAGAATGAACCGGCCGTCGAATTTCAGCGAACTGCCGAGCAAAGCGGTGAGCGCCACGGCTTCGCCCAGCACCCGCTTCACCGGGGCGGGATAATCATGATGGGCGAGCACGGCGTCGAGCGCCGGCCCCAGGCGCACGGTGCGCCCCCTGATGTCCAGCGCATCCACCTGGAAGGGCAGGACGGCATCGTCCAGCCCCTCGAGCTTGTCGCTCCAAGACGTATCCTTCGCCATGTCGAACCTCGGCTCCCGGCTCTCGCGGAGGCGCGCTTATTGCCGGAAACCGGCGGCGGCCCCGCCTCGCCGGGGAGAGAAATGCCAATCGTGCCGCACATATAGGTGGTCCGACCCGCGTGCGGGAGAGGCCCGCACGCGGCAGAACATGGCTGGCTCAGCCGCGCGGCGCTTCCAGGCACCAGGCGAGGATGCCCTTCTGGGCATGAAGGCGGTTTTCCGCCTCGTCGAACACCACCGATTGCGGCCCGTCCATCACCTCGTCGGTGACTTCCTCGCCGCGATGGGCCGGCAGGCAATGCATGAAGATGGCGCCGGGCGCCGCCCGGGCCATCAGCGCGCGGTTCACCTGATAGGGCTGAAGCAGATTGTGGCGCTTCTCGCTTTCCTTGTCGCCCATGGACACCCAGGTGTCCGTGACGATGCAGTCCGCACCGGCCACCGCCTTTTCAGGGTCCCGCATGAAGGAGACGTTGGCCTTCGTGCGCTTGACGAAGTCCTTCAACGCCTGGCGCGGCGACAATTCCTTGGGCGTCGCCACGCGCAATTCGAAATCGAACCGCTCCGCGGCATGGACCCAGGAGGCCAGCACATTGTTGGCATCGCCCGTCCAGGCCACGGTCCGCCCGGTGATCGGCCCCTTATGCTCCTCGAAGGTGAGCACGTCCGCCATCACCTGACAGGGATGGGAGATGCGGGTGAGGCCGTTGATGACCGGAACGGTCGCATTACGCGCCAGTTCGACCAGATCGTCATGGTCGAGGATGCGGATCATGATGGCATCGACAAAGCGGGAGAGCACGCGGGCGGTGTCGGCGATGCTCTCGCCCCGCCCGAGCTGCATTTCCGCGCCGGTCAGCATGATGGTCTCGCCGCCCAACTGGCGCATGGCGAGATCGAAGGACACGCGGGTTCGGGTCGAAGGCTTGTCGAAGACCATGGCGAGGGACTTGCCCGCGAGCGGACGCTCCGCCGTGCCCGCCTTGCGTTGGGCCTTCAAATCCTTGGACAGATCGATAACGCGCCGAAGCTCCGCCGCGGGAATTTCGGTCAGATCGAGAAAATGACGCACGCCGGTGTCCTTCATTCCGCCGCTCCCTTCACGCCGGGGAGCTGGAGATCGTCTTCGAGGCGGCGGCAGGCCGCATCGATCTTGTCGCAGGCGATCACGATTTCTTCATCGCTCACATTAAGCGGCGGGAGCAGGCGCACCACATTGTCGCCCGCGCCGGGCACGAGCATGCCCTCCGCGCGCAGCGCCACCACGAGGTCGGCGGCCGGAACATGGGCCTTCAGGCCCAGCAGCAGACCCTCGCCCCGCACTTCGGCGATGATGGCGGGGTGGCGGTCCTTCAGTGCGGCGAGGCGCTGCTTGAACAGGGTGCTCGCGAGCCGCACGCGGTCGAGGAAGCCCTCTTCCAGCACCTTGTCCAGCACCGCATTTCCCACCGCCATGGCGAGCGGATTGCCGCCATAGGTGGAGCCGTGCGTACCGAGCGTCATGCCCTTGGCGGCTTCTTCGGTGGCAAGGCAGATGCCCATGGGGAATCCGCCGCCGATCCCCTTGGCCACCGACATGATGTCCGGGCGGATGCCCGCGGCCTCATGGAAGAAGAAATGGCCGGTGCGCCCGACGCCGCACTGGACCTCGTCCAGCACCAGAAGCATGCCGTGCGTATCGCACAGCGCACGCAGCCGGCGCAGGAAATCGAGCGGCGGCACGCGCACGCCGCCCTCGCCCTGGATCGGCTCGATCAGGATCGCACCGGTCTCCGGCGTAATGGCCGCCTCGACCGCCGCGATATCGCCGAACGGCACCTGGTCGAAGCCCGGCAGGTCCGGCCCGAAGCCTTCCAGATACTTGGCATTGCCGCCGGCGGCGATGGTCGCGAGCGTGCGCCCGTGGAACGCGCCTTCAAAGGTGATGATGCGCGGGCGCTCCCGCCCGCAGGCATGGTGATAGCGCCGCGCGGCCTTGATGGCGCATTCCAGCGCCTCGGCGCCGGAATTGGTGAAGAACATGGTGTCCGCGAACGTGGCCTCGATGAGCCGGCGCGCCAGGCGCTCGCCCTCGGGAATGCGGAACAGGTTCGAGATGTGCCAGAGCTTCTGCGCCTGCGCCGTCAGCGCCTCCACCAGATAGGGATTGGCATGGCCCAGCACATTCACCGCGATGCCGGCGGTGAAGTCGAGATAACGTCGCCCGTCTTTCGTGAAGAGCCAGCAGCCCTCTCCCCGCTCGAACTCAAGATCGATGCGTGCGTAGGTTGGCAGGACAGGGGTGATCACGGAAAGAGCCCTCCTATGGGGGCGGACAGATGGCACGGACGGTGCCGCCGATATTTTTGCCGGCTCGACAACCGCATGGTTACAGAAATGCCAAAGGCCGCCCCATGCGGGGGCGGCCCGACGGCGCCGGATTCTAATGATCGCGCGCGCGCGGTCAATACGAAGCCGAAGGTTAAAAATTCCATAACGAGCTGGGGAAAACGGACCGGCGCGCCATTCTGACTCTGTGCGTGAGTCAGCGCATATTGTAGGTTCTCCCTCGCCGACCACGATATGTCGTGCGGCGCGTTTCCTAAAGGTGTCGGGCACCCGCCGCCCCGCGCACAGACCGTGCGTCCGGGAAACGCGGAGGGAGTCGGCAAGATGCGGCCGGGGACGGATCGAAAGAGGCTGAGCCGGCCGCTTTCGGGAATCCTGCCCCTTATCGGATAAGACGGCGCCTTCCGCCTCGGCGGCGATGCGGACGTTCCGTCAAGGAGGAGAACGATGAGCTGGAATGATGAGCGCGTCGAACTCTTGAAGCGGCTGTGGGGCGAAGGCCTTTCCGCCAGCCAGATTGCTGCCGAGCTGGGCGGCATTACCCGCAATGCGGTCATCGGCAAGGTGCACCGCCTCGGCCTGTCGGGCCGCGTGAAGAGCGCGACGCCGGCACGCCCCCGCAAGACGCGCACCGAGGCTCCGGCCCCGACGACGCGCCCCAATACTCGCCCGGCGACCATCGGCAACACCGCCCTGGCCCCCGCGTTCGAGGCCCTGGTGGAAAGCGCGCCCGCGCCCGCCCCTGAGCCGGTGGCGAACAATGTGGTGCCGCTCGCTCAGCGCTGCACCATCATGAACCTCACCGAAAGCACCTGCCGCTGGCCCGTGGGCGAGCCGGGCACTGCCGGCTTCTATTTCTGCGGCGCCCGCAGCGCCACCGGAATGCCCTATTGCACCCAGCATGCGCGCATGGCCTACCAGCCCGTGCAGGATCGCCGACGCGACCGGCGCCTCGCCAATCTGCGCTGACGCGCAAGGCGCACACACAAAAGGCCGCCGCACCGAGGGGTGCGGCGGCCTTTTCTTTTGTCACGGCGGACGAAAGGGCGCTGCTTATGCTCCGGAGCGCCTGCGTCGGAGAGCCGGAGAGGCCGCCGCGCGAGAGCGGCGGCCCCGATCGATCACTCGTTGATGGAGGCGCCGGAGGCCTTGACCACCGGTCCCCATTTGGCGATCTCGGCCTTCACATGGTCTCCGAGCTGCGCCGGGGTGGAGCCCACCGCGACAGCGGAGAGATCCGCGAGCTTTTCCTTCACCTGCGGGTCCGCCATGGCTTCCATGCAGGCCTTGGCGAGCTTGTCGATGATGGCGGTCGGGGTTCCGGCCGGGGCGAAGATGGCGTTCCAAGAATAGGTCTCGTAGCCCGGCAGGCCGGACTCGTTCACGGTCGGCATGTCCGGGGCGGCCGGCGAGCGGTCCTTGGTGGTGACCGCAAGGCCGATCACCGTGCCCTTGCGGATATGGCTGATGGACGAGGGCAGGTTGTCGAACATGATCTTCACCTGGCCGGACATCACGTCCACCAGCGCGGGGCCGGCGCCCTTGTACGGCACATGGACCATTTTCACGCCCGCCATGCTTTCGAACAACGCGCCGGACAGGTGAAGCGGCGTGCCGATGCCGGACGAGGCATATTCATACTTGTCCGGGTTCGCCTTCAGCAGCGCGATCAGTTCCGCCGTGGTCTTCACGTTGAGCGAGGGATGGACCACCACGACGTTCGGCACGTTCACCAGCAGCGAGACCGGGGCGAAGTCCTTCACCGGGTCATAGGGCATCTTGGTGTAGAGGGCGGGGTTGATGGCGTGGGTCGCCACCGTGCCCATGAGCACCGTATAGCCGTCCGGCGGCGCCTTCGCGACGGCAGCCGCGCCGGCATTGCCGCCCGCGCCGGCCCGATTTT
>JASBUY010000307.1 GCA_030147645.1 Aquabacter sp.
CAGATTGTTTCAATCTGATCGGATCGCGCTCTACCCGTCCAACCCCAGCAGGAAGGCATGCAGCGCGCGCGCCGCAAGGCCGATATCGTCGGGAGCTGCGAACTCGCGCGGATTGTGACTGCCATTGCGCGAGCGCACGAACAGCATGGCCATGGGCGCGATGCCGCGAAATACCATGGCGTCATGCCCCGCCCCGGAGGGCAGCGCGGTGACCGGCAGGCCGAGACCCTGGATCGCTGCGCCAAGGCGCGCCTGGAGGTCCGCGTCGCAGGACGCGGCCGGGGCCGCATGGGTCCAGTGCAGGTCGGCCGCGACGCCCCGGCGCGCCGCGATGGCCGCAATCTCCTGTTCGATGTCTGCGACCGCCGCCGCCCGTGTGCCGTCCGAGCCGGCGCGCACATCCAGGGAGAAGGATGCCGCGCCCGGCACCACATTCACCGCCGCGCCCGGAATATCCAGCACGCCCACCGTCGCCACGAGGCCGTCCGGCGCGCCCTCCCGCGCCGCGCGCCGCTCCACGGCGAGAACCATTTCGGCGGCGGCGGCCAGAGCATCCTGGCGCATGGACATGGGGAGCGTGCCAGCGTGGCCCGCCTCCCCGTGCACCAGACAGCGCCCGCGCGAACTGCCCGCAATGCCTGTGACGACGCCGAGCGGGGCCTCCCGCGCCTCCAGCACCGGCCCCTGCTCGATATGCACCTCCACATAGCCGAGGGTGCGCGCGGGGTCGCAGGCGGCAGCGGGGATGGTGTCTACCGGCGCGCCGAAGGCGTCCAGCGCGGCGCGGCTCGTGATGCCGTCCGCATCCCTCTCGTCGAGGCAGGCGGGATCGAAAATGCCGGCCCGTGCACGGGAGGAGGACAAGGTGGAGGGAAAGCGCACGCCTTCCTCGTCCGCGAAGGCCACCAGTTCGAGGTCCACGGGCAGGCGCCGGCCGTCGCGGGCCAGGGCGGCAATGGCGGCGAGCCCCACCAGCACGCCGAGATTGCCGTCATAGATGCCGGCATTGCGCACCGTGTCGATATGCGAGCCGAGGATCAGCGTGCGCGCATCGTTCCGGCCCGAACGGTAGCGCCCGACAATGGAGCCGGTGCCGTCCATATGCACGTTGTCCAGCCCGCCCGCGCGGAACCAGTCCGCCACCTGCTGCGCCGCCGCCTTATGGGCGGGCGACAAGGTGAGGCGGGTCATCTCGCCCGGAACGTCGGTAAAGGCGGCGAGCGCCTTCAACTGCGCGTCGATGACGGCGCCGTCGAGCGGGTCGGGATCTCTGGCGGGGCTCATCGCGCGTCCAAAATCTGCGCGATGCGCAGCGCGGCGATGCGCTCGATCTGGCTGAGCGCCTCCGCGCGCTCCGCCTCGGGCGTGTTGGTCAGCCGCCGCTCGAAGGCGGCGAGGATTTCAGCCTTGCTGCGGCCCCGGATGGCCATGATGAAGACGAAGCCGAAGCGCGCCAGATAGGCCGCGTTCAGCTGCGTGAAGCGCGCGCGCTCGTCGTCGGTGAGCGCGTCGAGCCCGGCGCTCGCCTGTTCCGCCGCGCTTTCCGGGGTCAGGCGGCGGGCCTGCGCGAGCTTTCCGGCCAGATCGGGATGGGCGTCGATGACGGCGCGCTGGCGCTCGGCGGGCGCGGCGCGTAGCACCGCCGCCATGGCGGCGGCCAGCCCCTCGGCGCCGTCCTGCGCCATCGTGAGACCGGCATCAAAGGCAGCCTCCGCGATCCAGGGCGAATGTTCGAACACCCCGCCGAAGCGCTCCACGAAGAGCGGGCGCGACATGCGGCTCGGCACGTAGCCACCCGGCGGGGGATGATGGGCGATCCAGTGGCGCGCGATATCGAGGCGGCGCGCCACCCAGACCCTCTCATGGCCTTGAATGTAATCGAGGAAGCGCGCCAGCGCCGCCGCCCGGCCCGGCCGCCCCACGAGGCGGTTGTGCAGGCCGATGGAGAGCAGGCGGGGGGCCGTCTCGCCCTCGGCATAGAGCAGGTCGAAACTGTCCTTCAGATAGGTGAAGAAGGCATCGCCATTGGAAAAGCCCGCCGGAATGGCGAAGCGCATGTCATTGGCGTCCAGCGTGTAGGGCACCATGAGGAAGGGGCCTCTTGGCCCCTGCACCCAATAGGGAAGCTCGTCCGCATAGGTGTCGGCGGAATAGAGGAAGCCGCCCTCTTCCATGGCGAGGCGCAGCGACTGTTCCGAGGTCCGCCCCTGATAGAAGCCAAGTGGCCGCGTGCCGGCGATCTCGGTGTGGATGCGCACCGCCTCGGCGATATGGGCGCGCTCCACATCGGCAGGGATGTCCTTGTAGTCGAT
>JASBUY010000326.1 GCA_030147645.1 Aquabacter sp.
CGCGCTGCGGCTGGAGGCGGCGACCCTCGCCGCCCTGGAGCGGCTCGGCTTCGCCTGCATCGGCGACCTTGCGGACAAGCCGCGCGCCCCGCTCGCCGCCCGTTTCGGCGCTGCCCTGCTCGACCGGCTGGACGCGGCGACCGGGCGCGCGCGCTCCGCGCTCAACCACCGCTTCCCCCCGCCCCGCTTCAGCGTGGAAAAGCCGCTCGCCGAGCCCATCGAGCGGGTGGAGGACGTGCTCGGCCTCGCCCGCCATCTCGCCCAGACGCTGGCCGAGGCGCTGGAGCGCCACGGCCTCGGCGCGCGGCGGCTGGATCTCGCCTTGTTCCGGGTGGACGGGAAGGTGACGCGCCTTGCCGTGGGCAGCGGGCAGCCGGTGCGCGACCCCGTGCTGGTGGCCCGCCTGTTCGCCGAGAAGGTGGCCGCGCTCACCAGTCTTGATGCCGGCTTCGGCTTCGACCTGCTGCGCCTCAGCGCGCCGCTGGTGGAGCCCCTGGAGGCCCGGCAGGAGGGGTTCGACACGCGCCGCGCCCAGAGCGAGGCGCTGGACAGCCTGCTGGACCGCCTTGCCGCCCGGTTCGGCGCAGAGCGCGTGCTGCTGCCCCGGGTCGCGGACGCGCATATTCCCGAAGAGGCGGGGCGCCTCGTGCCCGCCCAGCGCGCGCGCGCCGTGTTCGACCCGGCCCATCTTGATGCCCCCGCCTTATCCGCCGCCGACAGCGCGGGGCCGACCCGCCCGCCGCGCCTGTTCGCCCGGCCCGAGCCCATCGAGGCGGTGGCGGAGGTGCCGGACGGCCCGCCCACGCGCTTTCGCTGGCGGCGCGTGGTGCATGACGTGGCGGCGGCGGAGGGGCCGGAGCGCATCGCCGCCCCCTGGTGGCGCGAGGAGGGGGTGAGCCCCACGCGGGATTATTTCCGCGTGGAGACGCGCGAGGGACGGCGCTTCTGGCTGTTCCGCGCCGGCCTGTTCGGCATCGAGGCCGCCCATCCCGCCTGGTATGTCCATGGACTGTTCGGATGAGCTATTTCGAACTCGCCACGACCACCAATTTCACCTTCCTCACTGGCGCCTCGCATCCGGAGGAATATGTGCTGCGCGCCCATGCGCTCGGCCATGCCGGCATCGGCATCGCGGATCGCAACACGCTCGCCGGCGTGGTGCGCGCCCATAGCCAAGTGGAGGCGCTGCGCGCCCAAGGCGTAGATGGGGGCGGGGTGGCGCCGGATTTCCGCCTCGCCATCGGCGCGCGCCTCGCCTTCCGGGACGGCACGCCGGACCTGCTCGCCTATCCCACCGACCGGGCCGCCTATGGCCGCCTCTGCCGCCTGCTCACCACCGGCAACATGCGGGCGGAGAAGGGCGATTGCGTGCTGCGGCTCGACGATCTGCTGGAGTGGCAGGAGGGCCTGTGCCTCGCCGTGCTGCCGCCGCGCCGCCTGCCCGAGGCGTTCGCCCCCCTGCTGGCGCGGCTGAAGGAGGCGGCGGGCGACCGGCTCTGGCTCGCCGCCACCATGCCGCGCCGGGGCGATGATGCGCGCCGTCTCGCGCGGCTGAAGGCGGCGGCGGGCGCGGCGCGCCTGCCGCTGCTCGCGGTGGGCGACGTGCTCTATCACGCGCCCGAGCGGCGCGCCCTCAATGACGTGCTCACCTGCATCCGCGCCCATGTGCCTCTGGATGGCGCGGGGCGGCTGCTGGAGGCCAATGCGGAGCGCCATTTGAAGCCGCCGGCCGAGATGGCCCGCCTGTTCCGCGCCGCGCCGGAGGCGGTGGAGGAGACCGCCGCCTTCGCCGCCCGCCTTACCTTTCGACTGGACCAGCTCGCCCCGACCTATCCGCGCGAGACCAGCCTCGGCGCGGGCACGCCTCAAGAGGTGCTCGCCGCGCGCGCCTGGACGGGCGCGCAAAACCGTTATCCCGCCGGCATTCCCGACAAGGTGCGCGGCGCGCTCGACCATGAACTCGCCCTCATCGCGGAGATGGGCTACGCGCCCTATTTCCTCACCGTGGACGAGATCGTCCGCTTCGCGCGCTCCAGGGACATTCTGTGCCAGGGGCGCGGCTCGGCGGCCAATTCGGCGGTGTGCTACTGCCTCGGCCTGACCGAGGTGGACCCCATGAAGACCTCGCTCCTGTTCGAGCGCTTCATCTCGCGCAACCGCCGCGAGCCGCCCGACATCGACGTGGATTTCGAGCATGCGCGGCGCGGGGAGGTGCTGCAATTCATCTATGACCGCTATGGCGCGGCGCATGCGGGGCTCGCCGCCACCACCATTTCCTTTCGCACCCGCTCGGCGGTGCGCGAGGTGGGCAAGGTGTTCGGCCTCTCCCAGGACACGCTGGATGTTCTCGCCGGCTCCATCTGGGGCTGGTCGCAGGAGGGGGTGAAGGCGAGCGAGGCGCGCCGGCTCGGGCTCGACCCGCAGGAGCCGCGCCTCGCCCAGGTGCTGGCGCTGAGCCGCGACCTCATGGGCTTTCCCCGCCACCTGTCCCAGCATGTGGGCGGCATGGTGGTGACCCATGACCGGCTGGACGAGACCGTGCCCCTCACCCGCTCGGCCATGGAGGAGCGGCCCATCCTGGAATGGAACAAGGACGACCTGGAGGCGGTGGGCCTCCTGAAGGTGGACATCCTCGCCCTCGGCATGCTCACCGCCATCAAGAAGTGCTTCGAGCTGCTGCGCGCCCATTACGGCCTGTCCCATGACCGGGTGGGGGCGCTCGACCCGGGAAAGGACGACCCGGAGGTCTACGCCATGCTCCAGCGCGCCGATTCCATCGGCGTCTTCCAGGTGGAGAGCCGCGCCCAGCAGACCATGCTGCCGCGCCTCAAGCCCACCAAGCTGGAGGACATCGTGGTGGAGGTGGCCATCGTGCGCCCCGGCCCCATCCAGGGCGGCATGGTCCATCCCTATCTGCGCCGCAAGCAGGGGCTCGACCCCGTCTCCTATCCCTCCGAGGCGTTGAAGCAGGTGCTGGAGGGCACGCTTGGCGTGCCCTTGTTCCAGGAACAGGCCATGCAGATCGCCATCGTCGCCGCCGGCTTCACGCCCGAGGAGGCCGACCAGCTGCGCCGCTCCATGGCCACCTTCAAGAATACCGGCACCATCGGCACCTTCTATACCCGCCTCATCGAGGGCATGGCGGCCAATGGCTATGCGCGCGACTTCGCCGAGAGCCTGTGGAACCAGATCAAGGGCTTCGGCTCCTATGGCTTTCCCCGCTCCCATGCCGAGAGCTTCGCCCTCCTCGTCTATGATTCCGCCTTCCTGAAATGCCACTATCCCGACGTGTTCCTGGCCGGAATGCTGAATGCCTGGCCGCTCGGCTTCTACCAGCCGGCCCAATTGGTGCGCGACGCGCGCGAGCATGGGGTGGAGGTGCGCGCGGTGGACATCAATGCCTCCTTTTGGGACCACGCCTTGGAGCCCGACGCGGGCGACCCCGCCGCCCGGCTCGATCCGCGCCACGCCGAGATGGCCGGCGCGCTGCGCGCCCGCCATGCGGTGCGGCTCGGCCTGCACCAGGTGGACGGGTTGCGCGAGGCGGACGGGCGGCGGATCGCGGAGGCGCGGGGCGCGGGCTATGACAGCGTGCGCGACGTGTGGCTGCGCACCGGCCTCTCCCCTGCCGCGCTGGAACGCCTCGCGGACGCGGACGCCTTCCGCTCCCTGGGGCTCGACCGGCGCGCCGCGCTCTGGGCGGTGCGGGGCCTGCGGCGCGCGGGGGACAAGGACGACCTCCCCCTGTTCCGCGCCGCCGACACGCCGCGCGAGGCGGACGTTGCCCTGCCCGCCTTGCCGCCCGGCGCCCAGGTGATCGCCGACTACCGGCACCTGAAGCTCTCCCTGAAGGACCATCCCCTCGTCTTCCTGCGCCCGCTCCTCGCGCAGCGCGGCATCACGCCCGCGCGTCATCTGCCCCATCTGCGCACCGGCCGCCGGCTGACGCTCGCGGGCCTCGTCCTGGTGCGCCAGCGGCCCGGCACCGCGAGCGGCGTCATCTTCATGACGCTGGAGGATGAGGGCGGCTGGGCCAATGTCATCGTCTGGCCGCGCGTGTTCGAGACCTATCGGCCGGTGGTGATGGGCGCGCGGTTGATGGGCGTCTCGGGCCGGCTCCAGAATGAGAGCGGCGTCATCCATCTCATCGCCGACCATATGGAGGATTGGAGCGACCTGCTGGAGCAGGTGGGGGCGGAAGGCCGCCGCATCGACCCGACCCTGCGCACCGACGAGGCCCGCCACGGCGAGCGCACCGATCCGCGCGGCGCCGGCATGCGCTTTCCCGCTGCCCGGACCTTGCCCTCCGGCGGAAGCGGACGCAGCGCGGTCCATAAGGGACGGAATTTTCATTAGAGCCTGATCCGATGGTCCAAGCGGCAAAACCCCGGCTCGCGCGGTGACGGCTCAAGGTGCTGCGCCTGAGCGCCTAAGCGGCGCGGGCGCCGCTTAACCCGTCGAGGCCGGACGCGCTCAATCCTCCGGCGGGGCGGCGCTCCAGCAAGTCAAATTCGGGTCGAGGCTCGTCCAGGCGAGCCGGTCCTGCGTGAACCAGTTTTCCGTGGGCGGACATGCATCGGGCTCATCCAGCGTGCCGGCCGTCACCCAGACCGTTTCCGGGTCCGAGGTGAAGACGAAGGTCAGGGGGCTGCCGCAGGTGGCGCAATGGGAGCGCACCGCCGTTTCCGAGGAGCGGTAGGCAACCAGTTCACCCGCCTCCAGGCAAAAGGCCTCCCGCGCCACGGCGACATAGGTCAGGAAGGATGCGCCGCTGTGCCGGCGGCACTGGCTGCAATGGCAATTCACCGCGACCTTGGGCGCGCCCTCAAAGCGGTAGCGCACTGATCCGCAGAGGCAGCGTCCGTTCATGCGAAGACACCTCGTCCAGGCCGCAAGAGCCGCGCGGCCTGCGCTTTGAAGGGCTCCCCCCCTCCCCGCCATCAGGTGGCAAAGGCCGGTCTGGGTCAAGCGGCGCAGGGGTTGAACGCCGGACGGGAGCTTCCGCGCCCCGGTCAGCGCCGGTCCGCGCGCCGGACCAGAAAAGCATTGACGCGCCTGGAACGGACAGGCTCCATGCCGCCATGACCTACCTCTATCTGTTGATCGCCATCGTGGCGGAAGTGATCGCCACTTCCGCGCTCAAGGCCGCCGAGGGCTTCACCCGGCTGGTGCCCTCTTTGATCGTAGCGGTGGGCTATGGGGTGGCCTTCTATTGCCTGTCGCTGGTGCTGCGCACCATGCCGGTGGGCATCGCCTATGCCATCTGGTCCGGCGTCGGCATCGTATTGGTCGCGGCCATCGGCGCGGTGCTCTACGGCCAGAAGCTGGACCTCGCGGCCATCATCGGCCTCGGCCTCATCATTGCCGGCGTGCTGGTGGTGAACCTGCTGTCGAAATCCGTCTCGCACTGATCGCACGCGGGGAGTGGCGCTCCCACGCGCGGTGCCGCGCTGGCCCGTCAGGCCGCCGAGGCGGCGGGGAGCCAGAGATCCATCACGCGCCCGGCGGCATTGCGCTGGGCCTGCATGATGGCGCCCGCCACGCCGCGCGCCTCCGCGCTCGCCTCTTCCACCAGCGAGAGAGGCGTCGGGAAGGGGGCGGTGACCTGCGCGGTCACGCTGTCGCTCTCATAAGCGAGTTCCGCCTCGAACTTGCGGGCCACCTTCTGCATGGGACGGTTATAAGCGAGGCAATTCATCTGCAGCGTGCGGATGCCGCGATTGCGGGCCGCGAGGATGATGCGCTCCATGAGCGCGGTGCCAAGGCCGAGCCGCTGAAAGTCGGGTTCGACGCTGAAGGCGGCTTCCGCTTCCTGGGCGAGGATTTCCGACAAGGGATAAAGCTCGCCCGCCGCGCGCAAGTCCCCCGCGATGAAGCCGCCCAACACCACGGAGCCGGAGCGGAACACGCGGCCGGCATAATGCACCACGAATTCTTCGCTCACCGAGGAGCCGAAGCGGCTGCGGCGGCTGTCGCCATCGAGGCGCAGGAGATGGTCGCGGAACAGCAGCGCCTCCGCCGGCCACAGGCGGCGGATCACCGGGGTCGCTTCGCCCTGTTCGCCCATCATGTGCATCTCCTGGTCGCTTAACGGACCCCCGGGGACGCAATCTAGGTGCAGCGCACAATCGGTCAAGAAGGTTGACCTAAGCG
>JASBUY010000343.1 GCA_030147645.1 Aquabacter sp.
ATGACGTGGCGAAATACTTCGCCATCCTTCCGGCGCTGTTCGTTGCCGCCTATCCGGGCCTGTCGGCGCTGGACATCATGGGATTAGGCAGCGCGCAGTCGGCGATCCTGTCCGCCATCATCTTCAACGCGCTGGTCATCATCGCGCTGATCCCCATCGCCCTGAAGGGCGTGGCCTACAAGCCGTCCTCCGCCTCGGCGCTGCTCTCGCGCAACCTCGCCATCTATGGCGTGGGCGGGCTCATCGTTCCGTTTGTCGGCATCAAGCTCATCGACATGCTTGTCGATCTGCTCCACCTGGTCTGAGGAGCACGCAATGACCCATATCCGCGCCACACTGGTCCTTCTGTGCGCCTTCACGATCCTCACGGGGGTCGCCTATCCACTCGCCATCACGGGCATTGCCCAACTGGCCTTTCCCGCCCAGGCGAACGGCTCTTTGATCCAGTCCAACGGCGCCGTGGTGGGCTCGCGGCTGATCGGGCAGTCCTTCACATCGGACCGCTATTTCCACGGCCGCCCCTCGGCGACCACCGGGGCGGACCCGAGCGATCCCTCAAAGAGCGTGGACCAGCCCTACAACGCCGCCGCGTCCACCGGCTCGAACCTCGCCCCCACCAGCAAGGTGCTGGCGGACGCGGTGGCGCAACGCGCCCAGGCGCTCGGCCCGGGACGCCAGCCGGCAGACCTCGTGACCGCCTCCGCGTCGGGACTTGATCCCCACATCAGCCCAGCCGGCGCCTATGCGCAGGTCGAGAGGGTGGCCCGCGCGCGCAATCTGCCGGTCGCGACCGTGCGCGCCTTGGTGGACAAGACCGCTCAGGGGCGGGAATTTGGTATTCTCGGCGAACCGCGCGTGAATGTGCTGGAGCTTAATCTGGCGCTCGACAGGCTCGGCGCCGGAGGGACCGGTTCTTAAAACTCATGTCCAACACGTCCGACACCCGGCCTGCGCCGGAATCCTTCCTGGAAGCGGCGCGGGCCGAGGAGCCCGCGCAGAGCGGCAAGGGGAAGCTCAAAATCTTCCTCGGGGCGTCGCCGGGTGTCGGCAAGACGTTCTCCATGTTGGAAGAGGCCCGGACGCAGAAGCGGTCGGGCCTCGATGTGGTTGTGGCGCTGGTGGAAACCCACGGGCGCGCCGAAACCGCAGGACTGCTGGCAGACCTGGAGATTCTGCCGCGTCGCCGCGTGGATTATAAGGGGCAGGTGCTCGGCGAGATGGATCTCGACGCCCTTCTCGCCCGCAAGCCCGACATCGCCCTCATCGACGAATTCGCCCATACCAACGCGCCCGGTTCGCGTCATCCCAAACGCTGGCAGGACGTGATGGAGGTGCTGGACGCCGGCATTGACGTCCTGACCACGCTCAATATCCAGCATATCGAGAGCCTTAACGACACGGTGGCGCAGATCACGGGCGTGCGGGTGCAGGAGACGGTGCCCGACGCCGTGCTTGCGCGCGCCGATGCCATCGAACTCATCGACCTGCCGCCTGAAGACCTCATCCGCCGGATGAAGGAGGGCAAGGTCTATATGCCCCAGCAGGTGGGCCGGGCGCTGGAGAATTTCTTCAACAAGGGCAAGCTCACGGCCCTGCGCGAAATCGCGCTGCGCACCACGGCCGGCCGCGTGGACGCGGACATGCTCGCCTTTATGAGCGCCAATGCGGTCCAAGGGCCGTGGCCCGCCGAAGAGCGGCTGCTCGTCTGCGTGAACGAGGCGCCGGTCGCCAAGTCGCTGGTGCGGGCGGGCAAGCAGATGGCCGAGCGGATGAAGATCCCATGGATCGTCGCCACCGTCCTCACGCCGCGCCATGAAGGCCTCAATGCCACCGCCCGCGCGGCGCGCCAGGACGCGATGCACCTTGCCGAGACGCTGGGGGCGGAGACCGCCACGCTGCGGGCGGAATCCGACGCGGCGGGCGAGATCCTGCGCTTTGCCCGCGCCCGCAACGTGACGCGCCTCGTTGTGGGCCGCGCGCGCTGGCCGCGCGGGCTTGTCCAGCGCGCCATCTCGCTGTTGCGCGAACCCGTCTCGGAAAAGCTGTTGGATGGGGCGACCGATTTCGAGGTTGTGGTCATTACCGCCAGCGCCCAGGATCAGGAGAAGCGTCGTGCGCCAGGGTTCACCGCCCCGGTGCTTGGGTGGTCGCGGCTCGGCGGGGCGGCGCTGGAATCCTGTATCGCCATTGCGCTCGCCACGGCCTTCGCCTGGCCCTTCTGGTCCTGGCTTCCAGTCGCCTCCATCGCGGTCATCTATCTGGTGGCGGTCCAGGTGGTGGCCTTCCGCCATGGCCTCACCGGGGCCCTGCTCGGCAGCCTGATCGGCTTCCTCGCCTATAACTTCTTCTATACCGAGCCTTATTACTCCTTCGCCGTCGAGCAATATGAGGCGGTGCTCGGCCTCGTCGTCTTCGTCGTCTCCTCGGTGGTAACAGGCTTTCTGGAGAGCCGCCTCAAGGCGCAGATCGAGAGCATGCGCTCCGCGCAAGCGCGCACCGAGACCCTCTTCGACTTCGCCCGCAAGATCGCCTCCGCGACCAAATCCGACGATGTGCTCTGGGCGGCAGCCGCCCATGGCGCGAAGGTGCTGGAGGCGCGCACCCTCATCATGACCCCGGACCGCTCTGGTACGCTGGAACAAGTGCAGGGCCATCCCTCCATTGAGGATCATCTTGACCCGGCGGCGCTGGGCGCGGCGCGCTGGGCCTATGAAAAGGCCGAGCCCGCCGGCGCGGGAACCGGCACCCTGCCCAACAGCGAATGGCTGTTCGTCCCGCTCGCCACGGCCGGGCGGCCGTTCGGCGTCATCGGCGTCCGCTTCCACGATCTCAAGCGGGCCACCGACCCGGAAATGAAGCGCCTGCTCATGGCGGTGGAGGACCAGGTCGCGGTCGCGATCGAGCGCAACCGCCTCGCGGACGACCTCGCCACCGCGCGAATCGCAGCGGAAAGCGACAAGCTTCGGGCCGCGCTCCTGAATTCGGTGAGCCACGATCTGCGCACGCCGCTCGTGTCCATCGTCGGCGCCGCCTCCACCCTGGCCGAGCGAGGCGAAAGCCTCAGCGCGGGGGACCGGGAGGCGCTCGCCCTCACCGCCCTGGACGAAGCGCGGCGGCTCGACAGCTATGTCCAGAATCTACTGGACATGACCCGCCTCGGCCATGGCGACCTGAAGCCGAACCGCGCGCCGGTGGATCTTAAGGAAATCATCGGCCGGGTGCGCGCGGACCTCGCCCGCGTCCTGCGCCACCACGAGATCGATATCCGCATCTCCCGCGATGTCCCCATGCTTGACGCGGACCCGGTCCTGATCGGCCAGGCCCTCGCCAACGTGCTCGATAACGCTGCCAAATACGCGCCCGAGGGCAGCACCATCTCCATCGCGGCCGAGGCGCGCGACGGGCAGGCGGTCATCACCGTTTCGGATGCGGGGCCCGGCATCCCGGAAGGGGACCGGGAGAAGGTGTTCGACCTGTTTCATCGCGCCACGCGGGGTGATGGGGCGCCCGGCGGCACCGGCATGGGCCTTGCCATTGTGCGCGGCCTTGTGGAGGCGCATGGGGGACGCGTGGATGCGGGCGTCGGCACGGACGGGCGCGGCGCGCGGCTGACCCTCCGCCTGCCGCTGGCTCCGCCCGCCGCAGAGGAGGCGCCGTGAGCGAGGCGGCGCCGCGCATCCTGGTGATTGAGGACGAGGCGCCCATTCGCCGCTTCCTCAAGATCGTGCTCGCCAGTGCGGGCTACGACATGCTGGAGGCGGAGCGCGGGCGCATCGGCGTCGAGCAGGCGGCAACCTCCGCGCCCGACGCGGTTCTGCTGGATCTCGGCCTGCCGGACATGGACGGAAAGGCGGTCATCGCCGCCATACGCGACTGGTCGCAGGTGCCCATCCTCGTTTTGTCGGTGCGCGACGCGGAGGCAGAGAAGATCGCGGCGCTCGATGCGGGGGCGGACGATTATGTCACCAAGCCCTTCGCCACGGGCGAGCTGCTTGCGCGGCTGCGGGTCCTGCTGCGCAAGCGGTCTGCCGGCCAGGGGGAGCCGGCCGAGATCGAGGCGGGCGCCCTGCGCATCAATCTCGCCGCCCGCACGCTCTCGGTCGACGGCCGCGACGTGAAGCTCACGCGCAAGCAGTTCGAAGTGATGGCGCTGTTGATGCGCCATGTCGGGCGCCTCGTGAGCCATCGCCAGATCCTGACCACCGTCTGGGGTCCCGCCCATGTGGAGGACACCCATTATCTGCGCATCGCGGTGGGCCACCTGCGCGATAAGCTCGGCGATGACGCGGCGGACCCCCGCTACATCCTCACCGAGCCCGGCGTGGGGTATCGCTTGAAGGCTTGAGGCCCAGCAGCGCCCCAGGTGCCCATGCCTTGGGTCTCCAGGAACGCTCAGGCGCCGAGGAGGACGGCTTCGCCTTCAAGCACGGTGCCCTCGCCCCGCGTAACCGCCAGTTCAAGGCCGGGCGCTTCCACCGCCAGATTTTCCGCAAAGAAGCGGGCTGTGGCGATGCGGGCGGGATGGCGCGGGTCGCTCTCGCCTGCCGCGCGGGCCGCATGGGCTGCAAGCGCGACACGCGCGAGATACGCGCCGCCAGCCGCGCGGGCGAACAGGGCCAGATAAGGCGTGGCGCCAGCGAGCGCCTTCACCGTCTCGTCCGGCATCCAATCCAGCATTTGCCGGGTCGCGCGGGCAAGCGCCTCGACCGCCTCGCTCAGCCGCTCGCCCGCGTGGCCGAATTCCGGCGCATTGAGTGCGGAGATGCGCTGCGCATCGGATCGGAAATCGGCGATCAGCCCATCCACCAGGGTGCCCTCGCGCAGCGGCAGCTTGCGCGTCACGAGGTCGATGGCCTGGATGCCGTTGGTCCCCTCGTAAATGGCGAAGATGCGCGCATCGCGGAAATGCTGGGCGGCGCCCGTCTCCTCGATATAGCCCATGCCGCCATGCACCTGGATGCCGATCGAGGACACCTTGATGCCGACATCCGTGGCGAAGGCCTTGGCGACGGGCGTGAGGAGGCTCGCCTCGTCGAGAGCCGCCGCGCGCTGGATCGCGTCGGGCGAGCGGTGGGCGCGGTCCAGCGCATCCGCGGTGCGCAGACAGAGCGCGCGGGCCGCCTCAGTCTCCGCGCGCATGGTCAAGAGCATGCGCCGCACATCGGGATGGGCGATGATGGGGCTCATCTCGTTGGCAGGCGCACCGGGCGCGCGCCCCTGGCGCCGGTCCTTGGCGAAGGCGACGGCGCGTTGGGTCGCGCGCTCGGCCACCGCCACGCCCTGGATGCCGACCGCAAGGCGGGCATTGTTCATCATGGTGAACATGCAGGCGAGACCACGGTTCTCCTCGCCCACGAGATAGCCGACCGCGCCCTCGCCGCCCTCGCCATAGCTCATGGTGCAGGTGGGCGAGCCGTGGAGGCCGAGCTTGTGCTCGATGCCCACCACCTTCACGTCATTGCGCGCGCCGAGCGATCCGTCGGCATTCACCAGGAATTTCGGGACCAGGAACAGCGAGATTCCCTTCGTGCCGGCGGGCGCGTCGGGCAGGCGGGCCAAGACGAGGTGGATGATGTTCTCGGCGATGTCGTGGTCGCCATAGGAAATGTAGATTTTGGA
>JASBUY010000330.1 GCA_030147645.1 Aquabacter sp.
CCTCCCCAGCCCTCCCCCGCCAACGGGAGAGGGAGCTTGGCGTGACGCGGGCGGCAACAGCCCTCTCCCGCTTGCGGGGGAGGGTTGGGAGGGGGAAGCCTCCAGCAGGGAGAGCGAAAACCGCGCGCTCCCCCAGAGCGAAGGCGGGTTCGGGGTCTATGTGCATTGGCCTTTCTGCCTGGCCAAATGCCCCTATTGCGACTTCAACAGCCATGTGCGGCACGCCCCGCCCGACCAGGCGCGCTACGTCGCCGCCTTCCGCCGGGAGATCGCGCACATGCGCGCGCTGCACGGTCCGGCGGAGGCGCAGACCGTGTTTTTCGGCGGCGGCACGCCCTCGCTCATGGAGCCGGCGACGGTCGCCGCCATCCTGGAGGCGATCCACGCCGCATGGCCCATCGCGGCGGACGCCGAGATCACGCTGGAGGCGAACCCCACCAGCGTCGAGGCCGAGCGGTTCCGCGGCTATCGCGCGGCGGGCGTCAACCGCCTGTCGCTGGGCGTCCAGGCCTTGGACGAGGCGGACCTGAAATCCCTCGGGCGCATGCATTCGGTGGACGAAGCAATCGCCGCTGTCGGCATCGCCCGCGCCACATTCGCGCGCGTGTCCTTCGACCTCATCTATGCCCGCCCGCGCCAGACACCGGAGAGCTGGGCCGACGAACTCAAGCGCGCCTTGGATGTGGGATGCGACCACCATTCGCTCTACCAGCTCACCATCGAGCCCGGCACCGCCTATGAGCGCCTCTATTCCGCCGGCAAGCTGATCCTGCCGGACGACGACCACGCCCGCGCCTTGTGGGATGTGACGCAGGAGATCATGGGCGCGGCGGGGCTGCCGGCCTATGAGATTTCCAACCATGCCCGGCCCGGGCAGGAATCGCGGCACAATCTCATCTATTGGCGCTACGGCACCTATGCCGGCGTCGGCCCGGGCGCCCATGGGCGGCTGAGCGCCGGCCCTCTGCGGCGCGCTACCTTTACCGAGAAGCATCCGGAACGCTGGCTGGAGGCGGTGGAGACACACGGCCACGGACTGGTGAGCGAGGACCTTCTGGACCAGGAGACCCAGGCCGACGAATTGCTGCTCATGGGATTGCGCATCGCCGAGGGCATCGATCTGTCGCGCTATGCACGGCTCGCCGGCCGGCCGCTGGACGTGCAGCGCATCGCCGCGCTGGAAGCGGAGCGGCTGGTGGCGCGGACAGGAAACCGGCTGCGCGTGCTGCCGGACGGCTTCCCGGTGCTGAATGCGGTGATCGCGGAACTCGCGCGCTGAGAGGACAGGCGAAGGCTGGCCTCGCGCCCCCTACAAGCCGGCGATGGCGCGGGCGAAATCCTTGGCCGCGAAGGGCTGGAGATCGTCCGCCCCCTCGCCCACCCCGATCAGATGGACAGGGAGGCGATGCTTTTCCGCGATGGCGACCAGGATCCCGCCGCGCGCGGTGCCGTCGAGCTTTGTCATGACAAGCCCGGTGACGCCCGCCACCTTGCCGAACACCTCCACTTGCGAGAGCGCGTTCTGGCCCACCGTGGCGTCCAGCACCAGGAGCACGGCATGGGGGGCGCTCGCATCCTGCTTGCGGATGACGCGCACTACCTTTTCCAGCTCGGCCATCAGCTCGGTGCGGTTCTGGAGGCGGCCGGCCGTGTCGATCATCAGCACATCCACCCCGGCAGCGCGCGCCTCGGTGATGGCATCGAAAGCCACTCCCGCCGCATCCGCGCCGGGCGCCCGCGCGATGACCGATGCGCCGGTGCGCTCGCCCCACACTTTCAATTGCTCGATGGCGGCGGCTCGGAAGGTGTCACCCGCCGCGAGCATCACCTTCAGGCCCTCGGAGCGCCATTGGGAGGCGAGCTTGCCGATGGTTGTGGTCTTGCCCGAGCCGTTCACGCCCACCATCAGCAGGACGAAGGGCTTATGGGACCGGTCGATGGCGAGCGGCAGGGCGACCGGCGCGAGGATGGATTCCACTTCGGCCGCGATCAGGCCCTTTACCTCTTCGGGCGCAATCATCTTGTCGTGCCGGCCCTTGCCCACCTGCTCGACGATGCGGGCGGACACCGAGACGCCGAGATCGGCGCGGATCAGGATGTCCTCCAATTCCTCCAGCGTCCCCGCATCCAGCTTGCGCTTGGAGACCAGGTCCGTGATGCCCTGGGTGAGGGAGGCGGCGGTGCGGGACAACCCGCTGGTGAGCCGGCTCCAGAAGCTGCGTTTTTCGGCGGCAGGTTCCACCGCGGGCGCGTCCACCACGTCGATCGGGGATACGGGCGTATCCTCTGCCTCTTCGGCGGCGCTTTCAGCGGCTTCCTCTGGCTCGGCCGCGACAGAGGGCTCATCCCCGGCGGGGGGCGTCGCGTCCGCCTCGGGCGCGGCGTGGTCCGGCGTCTCCGCGGGCGCTTCCGCCCCTTCGATCACGGGCGCGGGAGGCGCGGCGGCCTCTTCGGGGACAGCCTCCGGCGCACCCTGTGCCTCAACGGACGCATCCGTGGAGGCGGCGGGGTCGGCCGGCGTCTCCGCCCGGCGCCCCATCAGGCGGCTCCAAAATCCGCGCTTTTCCGGGGGCGCGCTCTCGCCGTCCTTGGTGTCGCTCATGAGATCAGGCCGCGATCAGCCGCGCGCCGTCATGTCCGGCGATGCGCAGCGGGAGAAGGGTTCCCGGCGCCGCCGCACGGGCGAGGCGGACG
>JASBUY010000352.1 GCA_030147645.1 Aquabacter sp.
ACGGAGCAGACCCGCACCCGCCCGCCGCGTCACACCATTGAGTCCCTGGACTCCCTCTCCATGGACATCGCCCGCATGATGGACCATCAGGTGGCGGTGGAATTGTGGGAGCGCTACAAGCGCGGTGAGCGCAACGTCTTCACCCGCCGGCTCTATACGATGCAGGGTCAGCAGACCTTCGAGGAACTGCGCCGCAAGTATCGCAGCGACGCCGAGTTCCGTGACACGGTGGACCGCTATATCGCCGAGTTCGACCGCCTGTTGGAACAGGTCGGCGCGGACGACCGGGGCAATGTGCTGACGAAGACCTACCTGACCTCGGACACGGGCAAGGTCTACACCATGCTCGCCCACGCCGCGGGTCATTTCGATTGAACGCGGGTCCGCCCGATCTGCGGGCGGACGCCAGACACGAAAACGCCCCGCTGCGTGAACCGCAGCGGGGCGTTTTGTTATGAGAACTGAGTGGTTCCAGGTCGGCTCAGGATTGGTGTCCCTAGCCAGAAATGACCGAAGGGACCCGTGGGCTCACCTCAGAAACGAGCGGACGCCCAGACCACGATGTCGGTCAACACCTTGTTGGAGGCTGCATCGAGAGCGGCGGTGACGCCGGCGCCGTTCATGTTGGTCACGGGCACGCGGGCGCTGAAGACGCGGGCGGCGAGGATCTTTCCGGCGGTGACCCCAATCACCTTCGCCGACAATTCGACCACCGCTTCGGGCGCGCCGGCCGTCACCTTCACGCCGAAGGTCCGGATATCGAGGTTCAGCTGATAATCGGGCTGGATTCCATCACCCGGCCGCGCCACGCGCCGCAGCTTGCTGCCGTTCTCGAAGGCCTGGATGGCGCGGGCCTGAAGCAGTGCGGGAAGACGGTCGCTCCACTGGGCTTCCGGTAGGTAGGTGATCTGCCCGGGCGCGGGCTCCACCAGGATGCGCTCCGTGTCGAGCGCCGCAAGGGCGGTCGGCGTCACCACCACCAGCTGGCCCGCGCCTCCCCCGCCTGCCGCAAAGGCTGAGGGCGCGGAAAGGTCGAAGGTGGGGGTGGGCGTTGAGCCGCAGGCAGACAGGAACAGGGCGGCCAAGAGGGCCGCACCGGGAGCGAAACTAGCCACACGGGGAAAGCGGCGCGCCGGCGCACCCATCCGCTCACGACTCATGATTGCTTACCGCCTGTATTCCGGCACGGAGTTGCCGCCGAAAATGAATTGGCGCGGATTGCGCTCGAAATTCCGCAACGTTCTATCGATATCCGACAAGGTGCGCCGGCCGTCCACCGCCAGCGCTTCGAACTGGCGCAGCCCGGGACCGGTGAACTGCTTCAACTGCTCGGACAGGTCCGCGGTGCGGGAATCGATATTGTCCGCGAGCCGACGGACGGAGGTCGCCGCCTCGGTCGCCTGATTCAGCAAACCGTTGGGATCGCTAGAGGCCCTCTTGAGGTCGGCCACGACCGAATCCGCCTTGGTGGCGAGATCCTGCAGCTGGCCGGCAATCTCGTTGGAGCGCTTGATCAGACTGCCGAGGTCATCCGAACGGTCGGACAGCGCCTGGGAGAAGGAATTCACGTTGGCGACGATCTGCTTCACCTGCGCAGGGTCGATCGCATCCAGAATCCCGTTCACCCGCCGCGCCACGTCCTGCACGGTAGAGATGAGGCCGGCCATGCCGGTCCCGCCCTGTGCCTCTATGCGGGGAATGCCGTTGGGGCCGAGCGGAATGGGCTTCGCGCCGGGCTCGCCGCCGCGCAGGGAGACGATGACGATTCCGGTCAGACCCTGCGATTCAAGCCCGGCCTGCACGTCGGACAGAACAGGGACATTGGCGTCCACATCCACCCGCACGAGCACTTCATCCGGCTGATCCGGAAGCAGCCCGAGGTTCGCAACCTGGCCCACCGGAATGCCGTTGAACGTGACGCTATTGCCTTGCCGCAGACCGCTCACGGTCCCGGAATAGACGATCTCATAGGCCTTGCGGTCCTCGGACGTCAGCGGTCGCATGAACCAGTAGACGAAGCCGAACGCACCCGCCAGGACCAGGAGAGTGAAGGCGCCGATTATGGTGTAATTGGCCCGTGTCTCCATGCGCTTTTCCTAGCTTCAACGTTCGGAACGGACCGCGCGCGCGCGGGTTCCGTGGAAATAGGCGCGGAGCCAAGGATGGTGGGATTCCATCATCGTCTCAATCGTGCCCTGCGCGATCACCTTACCGTCGGCAAGCGCCGCGATTCGGTCGCAGACCGTGTGCAGACTATCCAAATCGTGCGTTACCATGAAAACGGTCAGGCCCAAAGTCTGCTGAAGCGTGCGGATGAGTTCGTCGAAATCTCCCGCGCCAATGGGGTCCAGACCTGAGGTCGGTTCGTCCAGGAAGAGGATGTCGGGATCGAGCGCCAAAGCGCGGGCCAGCGCCGCGCGCTTGATCATGCCGCCCGACAATTCGGAGGGAAGCTTCTCCCCAGCATCGCATTTCAGCCCGACCATTTCGATCTTGGCATAAGCGATGTCGTCCATGAGCGACTGGGACAGCTTCAGATTCTCGCGTAGCGGAAACTGAATGTTCTGCTTAACCGTCAAAGATGAGAACAGAGCGCCCTGCTGGAACAGCACGCCCCAGCGCCGCTCGACCGCAGAGCGCTGGCTTTCGTTCAGCGTGTCGAGGTCCTGCCCGAACACCTCCACCGTGCCCGACTGCTTGGGAACGAGGCCGAGAATGGTGCGAGTGAGCACCGACTTTCCGCCCCCGGAGGTGCCGACGAAGCCCAAAATCTCGCCGCGATAAATGTCGAGGTTGAGATGATTGAGGATGGTGCGGTCGCCGAATCCCACCACCAGGTCGCGCACGGAAATGAGGACGTCGCGCTTGTCCTCGGCATCAGTGTCCTCTTGTCCCACGATTGCGTCCATGCCGGCCTCACATATCGATGGCCGCGAAGAACATGGCGAAGAGGCCGTCCATCACGATAACGAGGAAGATCGCCTTGACGACCGAAGCGGTCGTGTGGGCGCCGAGGGATTCCGCGCTGCCACCGACACGGAGACCCTCCATGCAGGCGACGATGCCGATGACGGCGGCCATGAAAGGCGCCTTGATCATGCCGACGAGGAAATGATCGATGGAAATCGCGTCCTTCAGACGGTCCAGGAAGACGCCCGGCTGAATGCCGCCATAGAACCAGCATACGAGACCGCCGCCGACCAGCGCAGCCATCGAGCCGATGAAGGTCAGCAATGGGAGGCCGATCAGCAGCGCGAACAGGCGCGGGATCACCAGGATTTCGACGGGATCGAACCCCATGACGCGCAGCGCGTCGACTTCCTCGCGCATGCGCATGGAGCCGAGCTCCGCTGTATAGGCGCTGCCCGAGCGGCCGGCGATCATGATGGAGACGATGAGCACGCCCAGCTCGCGGAGCACCAGCACGCCGACCATGTCGACCACATAGATGTCCGCGCCGAAGCGGCGAAAATGGAAAATGCCCTGCTGCGCGAGGATGCAGCCGATCAGAAAGGTGATGAGAATGATGATCGGCACGGCGCGAAGGCCGACCCGGTCGATCTGGTTCACCATGGAGGTGAAACGGAACGTGCGGGGCCGCGCCAGCATGCGCAGGAAAGCCGCGACCGTGGCGCCCACGAAATTCAGAAGACGCGCCGCGTCCTCGAATATGTTCACCATATTGTGGCCGAGGCGCTCGACAGCGGCCTCATGGCGGCGGGGTGTCGGATGAGGCTCCAGCCCGGTGCGGCTCATCTCTTGGATCAGCACGCTATAGCGCCGCTTCAGGCCCACCACGCGCGGCTCGACGCCCTCGCGGGTCCAGGCCCGGCGCAGCCGCTCCAGCAGCAGCGCCCCGAACGTGTCCATGCGCTCGACCTTGCTGAGGTCGATCTGAGCCGAGCGGCTCTGACCGGTCGCCCGCGCGGCCTCGGTGACGAGCTGTTCCAGCGTATCTGCGTTTTCCGAAGTCCAGACGCCCGCACCGACGGCCTTCAGCTCGTCGCCGTCACGTCTGACATCGAGAAGCGAGGCTGGCGCCACGAAAAGGTCCCCGTCGGCCCGTGCATGGCTTGAGTGCAATGCACGCGATGGTCATACTCGCGGTGCGGCATGGCGTCGAGGGCGGAAAATTGGCCTCGACCGCAGCGACAGACGCGACGATTCCTCCCTATCTATCATATCTTAAACAAATGACCTCCCTCGACGTGCGCATCGAGCGCTTTCCCATTTCCGGCACCTTCACAATTGCGCGGGGCTCCAAGACCGAAGCGGTGGTGGTGGCGGTGGACCTCAAGCGCGGCACTGCAACGGGCCGTGGCGAATGCGTCCCCTATGCGCGCTATGGCGAAACACCGGAGCAGGTGATGGCGGACATTCAGGCCCTGTCCGGCGACCTGGCCTCCGGCCTCGACCGCGCTGCGCTCCAGAGCCGAATGCCGCCGGGCGCGGCACGCAACGCCCTGGATTGCGCCCTATGGGACTTGGAGGCCAAGGAGACCGGGGTTCCGGTTCCTGTCCGCGCCGGGCTTTCCCCCCTCGCTCCGGTGGAGACTGCCTTCACCCTCAGCCTCGATACACCCCAAGCCATGGCAATAGCGGCACGGGCCGCGCGCCGTCCTTTGCTTAAGCTCAAGCTGGGCGGTGGCGCGCAGGACCAGGAGCGCCTCGCCGCCATCCGCGCGGCGGTGCCGCAGGCGCGGCTGATCGTGGACGCGAATGAAGGCTGGGCGCCCGAAGACCTCGCGGCTCATCTCGCAGCCTGCGCGGCTGCCGGCGTCGAACTCGTGGAACAGCCCTTGCCGGCGCATGACGACTGCCTGCTGGCGAACATTGCCCGCCCCCTGCCCGTCTGCGCCGACGAAAGCGTCCATGATCGAGCGAGCCTTGCAGCCCTGATCGGGAAATACGATGCGGTGAACATCAAGCTCGACAAGACCGGCGGCCTCACAGAGGCCCTCGCCATGAGGGACGACGCTCGCCGGCTCGGCTTCTCCGTCATGGTGGGCTGCATGCTGGCAACCTCTCTCGCCATGGCGCCGGCGGTCCTGGTTGCACAAGGCGCGGAGGTGGTGGACCTCGACGGCCCCCTTCTTCTCGCCCGGGATCGAATGCCGGGGCTCGTTTATGACGGCGCGCGCCTGTTCCCGCCCGATCCCGCCCTGTGGGGCTGAACGTAGGCGGCGACAAGCGAAAGCGCAGCGCCGAGGGCCCCGAGCGCCGCTGAAGCGAAAAAGGCCCAGTGGCCATAGGCCACCCAAAGCTGACCCGCAGCAAAGCTGGCGAGAGACATGGCGAGACTGACGGTCCAGCCGGCGACGGATTGAGCCGTGCCTGCTCGATGTTCGGGCGTCATCCGCGCCACCATATCCACGAGCCCGAGATAGGTCGCTCCAAAGGTGAGCCCATGCAGAATCTGCAGCGGCGGCAGGAGCCAGATCGGCGGATCGAAGGCCAGCACTCCGAACCGCATTACAGCGGCGCCTCCGCCACAGGTCAGCAGGGCCAGCGGGCCGATCCGGCGCAAGATGCGGGTCCCGAATCGAAACACGGCGATCTCCGCGATGACGCCGAGCGCCCAGAGCGCCCCAACCCAGCTCAAGGAGAGGCCAGTCTCCGCCCAATGGACGGAAGCGAAGGCATACAGTGTCGCGTGGCTGGCCTGAATGAGCGCGGCGGCGAGCACGCCGAGGACGAGCACGGTGCGCGCGCGCGGCAGACCGAGAGGCCCCGCGATCTGGGGGGCGGCACTCGGCAATTCCGGCAAAGCAAGCATGGCCAGGCAAAAGCTCACCTGACCCGCGACCATGAGGCCCACCACAATGGAGGGACCGGTCTCGGAAATAAGCACGCCGCCTATGAGATTTGCCGCAATGAACGTCGCCGAGCCCCACAGGCGGCTGCGGCCATAATCCACGCGGCCCGCACGCGCCTGCCGCGACGCATAGGCATCCAGCAGCGCGAAGCTGGGGTTCCACGCAAGGGCCGCGCAGCCCAGCACAACATAGATGGCGAGTGCCGACCGGCAGACGGACAGCCCCGCCATGAGGACGCAGGTGACGAGCGCGAGCATGACTAGCACCGCCTTGGGACGGCCGAGCCGGTCCGACAGCAGGCCGAGCAAGGGGGTCGCAGCGAGCCGCGTGAAGAGCGGCACCGCGATCGCGGCGCCGATCTCCTGCGGCGTCAGCCCCCGCTCCGCCAGCCAAAGCGGAAAGAAGGGCATGTAGACGCCGAGCGAGAAGAAAAGGGTGCCATAGGCCGAACCGAGCGCCAGCTTTACAGGGCGTGCCCCGGCAAGAGGAGCTTTCATGGCGCGGACCGTTCGTGGCTGTCTTCGCAGGCTTTGAAGCGCTTCAGGCCCGGATGCAGGCCGCGAAGGTTTCCGGATCCACATTGCCGCCCGACAGAACGATCGCCACCGTCTTGCCCTCGGCGCCCAAGCGGCCGTTCAACAAAGCCGCAAGCGCAACGGCACCGCCCGGTTCGACCACGAGCTTCAATTCCCGGAACGCGAAGCTGACGGCTGCCGAGACCTCGGCGTCGGTCGCCTGGGCACCCTCGCCCACCAGCACGCTCGATACCTGGAAGGTCAACGCGCCGGGCATGGGCGCCAGCAATGCGTCGCAGAACGAGCCAGAGGCGGCCGGGTTGCGCTCGCGCACCCCTGAGCGGAAGGAACGCGCATGGTCATCGAAGCCGGCAGGTTCCGCCGCGACGATCCGCGCCAAGGGAAAGCGCTCCTTCACCGAAAGAGCCATCCCCGAGATCAGGCCGCCACCGGAGACATTGGCGCTGACGATATCAGGCGCGAGGCCAAGCGCCGCCAGATCCTCGGCGATTTCCAGGCCCACCGTCCCCTGCCCCGCTATGATGTGGGGATCGTCGAAGGGCGGCACGAAAATGGCTCCGCGCTCGGACGCAATGGCATGGGCAATGGCATCGCGATCTTCGCGCACCCGGTCATATTCGACCACTTGGGCGCCGAGTTCGCGAGTCCGCCGCAACTTGAGGGCGGGCGCATCGCTCGGCATGACGATAACTGCAGGCATGCCCAGCATCCGGGCCGCGGCCGCGACGCCCTGGGCATGATTGCCGGACGAGCAGGCGACAACGCCGGCCGCGCGCTGCTCCAGCGGAATCTGGACCAGACGATTATAGGCGCCGCGAAACTTGAAGGAGCCCGTGCGCTGAAGCGTCTCCGGCTTCAGGAACACGCGCGCGCCGGTGGCCTCGTCCAGAACGGGAGACGAAATCAGAGGCGTGCGCACGGCAACGCCCTTCAGGCGTGCGGCAGCGGCATGGATGTCGGCGGCGGTCGGGGGCAGGACGGACTCAGTCATGCGAGTGAGGCTAACCGAGTCCTGCGCAAGAGGCGAAACCGCCGTGCGACGGGGCCAAAATCATGGGCGATCAGCACATTGTCCAGGAACTGACGGGCGCATTCGCGCCATGTGTACCGCATGGCGAAATTGCGCGCCGCCTCAGGGGAAAGTTCGAGGGCCCGCAGGCAGGCAGAGCGCAGATCCTCGTCGAGGACGCCGACCGGCTCTGTCGCCTCGCCCAACACATCCTTGGGGCCGGTGACGGGATAGGCGGCCACCGGCAGTCCGCTGGCGAGCGCCTCCAACAGCACGATGCCGAAGGTGTCGGTGCGGCTCGGAAAGACAAAGACGTCGCTGCCCGAATAGATTTCCGCTAGCGCCTCGCCCTCTTTCGGGCCGTAGAAGCGGGTTTCCGGGAACCGCTCCTTGAGGCTCGCGAGCGCCGGTCCACCGCCCACGACGACTTTCGAACCGGGCAGATCGAGCGACAGGAACGCTTCGATATTCTTCTCGACCGCGACGCGGCCCACATAGAGGAAAATCGGGTGCGGAAGGCCGAGATCCACATCAGCGCGCGGCTTGAAGAGGTCCGCATCCACCCCGCGCGACCAGCGCATGAGGCGCTTGAAGCCGCGCTGTTCCAGTTCCCGCTCCAGCGTCGCGGTGGAAACCATCACGCCACCGCCGGCATTATGGAAGCTGCGCAACCAGGCATAGGTCAGCCGCTCCGGCACGGGGGCGCGGGCCGAGAGATATTCGGGAAACTTGGTGTGATAGGACGTGGTGAAAGTCCGCTTGGAAGCGATGCAGGCGCGGCGCACCAGCATTCCGATCGGCCCCTCGGTCGCCACATGGACGAAATCCGGCTGCATCGCCTCGATTCGCCGCATGATCATGCGCGGCGTGGCGAGGGAGAGGCGAATCTCCTGGTAGGACGGAAGCGGCACGGTGCGGAATTCCTGAGGGGTCAGGAATTCCATCTGGGCGCCGAGATTTGCGGCTTCCCGGGCCGTATGCTCCAGCGAACGCACGACGCCGTTGATCTGAGGATGCCACGCATCGGTGGCCACGAGAATGCGCATCAAGCTGCCGCGCGTGCGGTCTCCACATCAGGTGGGGCCAGCGATAGCATAGGCTGGCGCCGCGTCCAGCAAATGATTTCCATGCGCCCGTCGTGGTGCTCCGCAACGGCGGTGCAGCTCTCCACCCAGTCGCCGCAATTGATGTAGCGCACGCCGAACTGGTCGTGGATCATGGCGTGGTGGATATGGCCGCAGATGACCCCGTCCACGCCGTGGCGCTTGGCCTCGTCGGCCACGGCCTCTTCGAACTTACCGATATAATTGACGGCGTTCTTCACCTTGAGCTTGGCCCATTGGCTGAGCGACCAATAGGTGAGGCCGAGCTTGCGGCGCACCAGATTCACATAGGTGTTGATGCCGAGCGCCAGCGTGTAGGCGCCATCGCCGAGGAAGGCGAGCCACTTGGCATGCCGGACCACCACGTCGAACACGTCGCCGTGAATGACGAGATACTTTTTCCCGTCCGCCGCTTCGTGGATATAGGTCTCCACCACTTCGATGCCGCCGAAATGGGTGCCGTAATAATCGCGCAGGAATTCGTCGTGGTTGCCGGGCAAATAGACGATCTTGGTGCCCTTGCGCCCCTTGCGAAGCAGCTTCTGGACCACGTCATTGTGCTGCTGGGGCCAGAACCAGGAGCTGCGTAGACGCCAACCGTCCACGATATCGCCGACCAGGAACAGCGTGTCGGAGTCGTGATATTTCAGGAAGTCCAGCAGCAGGTCGGCCTGGGACCCTTTCGTCCCGAGATGCACGTCCGAGATGAACAAGGAGCGGAAGTGTTTGTGCTCAGGGGTCTCGCTCACGTGCCATCCCTTCTCGAAGCAATGCTTAGCGGGAGCATTGTGTCGGAATTAGCCGGAGTCGTGTATCCCTTTTATGACGCGCCTGCGAAATGACAGGCTATTGACCGAACCCACGGGAATTCTCACAGTTAAGGTCTGCCCCTACCAAAGTAGGCGTCGCGGAATAACTCGCGAATGAGGGCACTTAGCCGAGTTCTGTGTCCAAAGTTCGGGTTGTGCTGTTTCTTGCCGCTCCACCTCACCTAAGGGAAATAGCACGGATTCGCATTGGCCACATGCAACCCGCACATATCTCCCCTGCGTCAAGGCGATGCCTTCTCCCGTGATTCGGGACTGCCGCGCCTGAAATCCCTCCCCGCTGCCATTGACCTTGCCCGCTGCGCGCGCGAGCTTGCCGCCGGGGCGCAGCCGTGCCCGCCTTTCACGGACACCAGGGAGATCCGCATGAAACTCGTCAGATACGGCGAGAGCGGTCGGGAAAAACCCGGCTTAATCGATTCAAACGGCCAGATTCGCGATTTATCCGGCATTGTGTCCGACATTGGCGGCGATGTTCTCACCCCTGCCGGCCTCGACAAAATTCGCGCCGTCGAGCCTACCTCCCTCCCCCTCGTTCCGGAGGGCGTGCGGCTGGGCTCGTGCGTCGCGCGGCCGGGAAATTTCGTCGCCGTCGGCCTCAATTTCGCAGATCACGCCGCCGAGACCAACAATCCGATTCCCTCCGAGCCGGTGCTCTTCAACAAGGCGCCGAATTGCGTTGTCGGCCCGAACGACAACGTGATGATCCCGCGCGGGTCGACCAAGCTGGATTGGGAAGTGGAGCTTCTCATCGTGATCGGCGCCCGTGCCCGCTATGTGGACGAGGCGGATGCGCTGAAGCATGTGGCTGGCTATGCCATCTGCAACGACATCTCGGAGCGCAATTTCCAGATCGAGCGCGGCGGGCAGTGGACCAAGGGCAAAGGTAACGAGACCTTCGGCCCTATCGGCCCCTATCTGCTCACCGCTGATGAAATGCCCGACACCTCGAACCTTGCCATGTGGCTCGAAGTGAATGGCGAGAAGGTCCAGAACGGCTCCACCAAGACCATGATCTTCGGCGTGGCGCACCTCGTGTCCTATATCAGCCAGTTCATGGTGCTTGATCCCGGGGATCTCATCACCACCGGCACCCCGCCGGGCGTCGGCCTCGGCATGAAGCCGCCGCGTTATCTAAAGGCCGGCGACGTGATGCGGGTCGGCATCGAGGGTCTCGGGGTCCAGACCCAGACAGTCGTCCCCTTCAAGCTGTGAGCCCAAAGGGTCGGAGATAAAAAAAAGGGGCGGCAGCCGGAAAGCTGCCGCCCCCTTTTTGTAGCAAGAGATCAGATCAGGGCTTGGCCGGCGCCGCGGCGGGAGCCGCACCGGGTGCGCCGGGCTGACCACCGGCGGCCGCGCGCTCTTCGGCCTTCTTCTGCGCCAGCTTCTGAAGCTCCTCGGCCATCTTCTGGCGCTCGGCCGCAACCGCATTCGGGTCGGAGGGCGCGCCGTCATACGCCTTCGCGAAATCCTTTCCCGGCAGTTGGAAGTTCAGCGTCCGGCCGCCCATCTGCAGCGCCTGGATGGTAATGGTCTGGGTCTTCTTCAGCTTGTTCACGAAGTCCGCATTCACATCCATGCTGGCGAAGCAGCCGTTGGGGAAGCAGATTTCATACTTCAGCGCCAGCGGCGGCTGCTGGTCGAGAATCACGCGGGTCCCGGGCTGGATCAGCATGCCGACCGGCACGGACACGATGAACTTCTTGTTCGGGTCGTCCTTCACCTCACGGATGCCGGCGGAGGCCAGCGGCTGTCCGGTCTCGGCGGTGAAATCCTGGGTGGTCATGCAGATCTGCTTGCCGGCCGCCTGATCATTGCCGCAGACCTTGGTCCAAGGCGTGCTGATGCCGGGCACGCCCACTGAGGCCGGAGCCCCACCTTGCGCCTGCTGCTGCTGTTGCTGCTGGGCGGCGGGCTGCTGGGCCTGAGCCGGCGCGGCCTGGGCCGGCTTGGCAGGGGTCGCGGGCTTAGCGGGCGCGGGCTGCTGCGCGAGCGCGCTGCCGGCAAAGCCGAGGGCCACCACGATAGCGGCCATACCGCTCGCGCGGCGCAAAATGGTGGCTTGAGTCATTTCCGGAACAATCCCCGTGATGCGATGCGCCCGTCCGGGCGGGAAAACGCGGAAGGCGAGCCTGATCACGTCTTAGCGTGGGCTGTTTCCGTGTCAAATAAGGCAAGACGGTGACGCCGTCTTCGCCGGATCCGGCCTCGTGAATCGCTTGAAAATACGGCGTCGGCGAGACAGCGTGGACGAAGCGGAAGGGATGATGATGTCGATCGCCCGAGTTTTGACCCGACGCGCTGTCCTTCTGGTTGCGATTCTGTCGGCCTTTGTTGTGCCGGCTGCTCCCAGTGCCGTGTCCGCCGGGCCCGCGATTGCGATGCACGGCGCGCCGGCTTTGCCCGATAGCTTCACGCATTTTCCCTATGCGAACCCCGATGCTCCACGGGGTGGGCGCCTCACCCTGTCCCTCGCCGGGACCTTCGACAGCCTCAATCCCTTCATCGTACGCGGTTCGGCGCCACCAATCCTGCGCGGGACGGTGTTCGAGACCCTGATGACCCGCAGCTATGACGAGCCCTTCACGCTCTATGGCCTCCTGGCCTCGGACATATCGACCGATGAAGCGCGCAGCCACGTCGTCTTCACGCTCCACCCGGAGGCGAAATTTTCCGACGGCGTTCCGGTGACCGCCCAGGATGTGCTGTTTTCGTTCGAGATATTGAGGGATAAGGCCCGCCCCAATTTTCGGCTCTACTATGCCAAGGTCGCCCGGGCAGAGGCCCTCGATGCAAAGCGGGTGCGCTTCGAATTCGCGGCGCCGGATCGCGAACTGCCTTTGATCATGGGGCTGATGCCGATCCTGCCCCGCCACGCCACCGATGCCGACACCTTCGACGCCACGAGCCTCAAGCCCCCCCTCGGCTCCGGGCCCTATATCGTGTCGCAAGTCCAGTCAGGCGCGGGCCTGACGCTGTCCCGCAACCCCTCCTATTGGGGCGCCCGCCTTCCCGTGATGCGCGGCCTCTATAATTTCGAGGAATTGCGGTTCGATTATTTCCGCGATGGCAATACCGAGTTCGAAGCCTTCAAACGCGGGCTGGTCGATGCCCGATTTGAGACCGACCCGAGCCGTTGGGAGACAGGCTACGACTTTGCCGCGATACGCGACGGAGCGGTAATCAAGGAGACCATTCCGACCGCTCTGCCGCGCCCCCATTACGCCCTGGTGTTCAACACGCGGCGCGCGATGTTTTCAGACATCCGGGTGCGGCAGGCCATCATCGAACTGTTTGATTTTCCGTGGGTGAATCGCAACCTGTTTCACGGGCTCTATGCCCGCACCACCGGCTTTTTTGATGGCTCTGAGCTCTCCTCTCTCGGGCGGCCCGCCAGTGACTCAGAGCGCGTGCTCCTCGAGCGGGCGAGCACCCCCATACGGTCGGACGTGATGGAGGGGACCTATGCATCTCCCGAGGCGGATGGCAGCGGGCGGGACCGCAGCCAGCTTCGGCGCGCCTTGGTGCTTTTGGGCGAAGCCGGTTGGCATCTGGAAGGCGGACGGCTGGTGAATGCGCAGGGGATTCCGCTGCGCTTCGATATCATGGTGACCACGCGCGAGCAGGAGCGCCTGTGTCTTGCTTTCGCGAGCCAGCTTGCGCGGGCGGGAATTGAGGCTGACATCCGCATGGTGGACGCGGTGCAGTTCGACGCCCGCCGCGCATCCTATGATTTCGACATGGTGCCCTTCACCTGGACCCAGTCCCTGTCACCCGGCAATGAGCAGGCCTTCTATTTCGGCTCGTCCGCCGCAACGACACCGGGAACGCGCAATTACATGGGCATGCGGGACGGCGCCGCGGACGCGGCGATCGAAGCGCTCGCCGGCGCCACGACACCGCGCGACGTTCAAACCGCAGCACGGGCAATCGACCGGGTCCTCATTTCAGGGGCGTATGGGGTGCCGCTCTTCCATTCGCCGGGCCAATGGCTCGCCCGCTGGGCCCAGATCCGCCGCCCTGACACGGTGTCACTTTACGGGACCCTGCCGGAGACCTGGTGGCGCGCGCCTTAAGCGCCCCCTCCGCCTAGAGAGCACTCCGGTCAGATTATCAATCTGACCGGAGAACCACCCTCTTATTCCTTGAACGACGCAGCTCTAAGCCAGAACCTTGCGCTCGTCGGCGAGCGACGCGAGCTTCTTCAGAACCGACTGCGTCCCCTTCAGCCGCGCCTCCGCATTGGGCCAGTCGCGCAGGAACACCACCTTGAAGTCGGGGCGCACTTTTGCCTGCGGCCCTTCCGCATTGATCATGGCGACGAGGCCGGAGGGATCGGCGAACTGGTTGTCGCGGAAGGTCAGGACCACGCCCTTTGGCCCGGCATCGACTTTCTCCACATTGGCTTTGCGAGCCAGCGCCTTGATCTGCGCAAGTCGCAGCAGATGGTCGACTTCCGGCGGGGCGGTCCCGAAGCGATCCACGATTTCCGCGCCGAAGGCATCCAGCGCCTGATCCTCGTCGATATCGGCGAGGCGCCGATAGAGCGCAAGGCGCACATGGAGGTCCTGGACATAGTCTTCGGGGATCAGGACCGGCATGCCGATGGTGATATTGGGCGACCACTTGTCCTGCGCGATGTCCGTGATTCCGGCCTTCAGGTTGGTGATCGCCTCCTGCAACATCTCCTGATAGAGTTCGTAGCCCACTTCCTTGATATGGCCGGACTGTTCGTCGCCCAGCAGGTTGCCGGCGCCGCGGATATCCAAATCGTGGCTCGCCAATTGGAAGCCGGCCCCCAGCGTCTCCAGGGACTGCAAGACTTTGAGGCGCCGCTCAGCCTGAGCGGTGATGGGCTTTGCTGCCGGCACGGTGAAGATGGCATAGGCCCGCGCCTTGGCGCGCCCCACACGGCCCCGCAACTGGTACATCTGGGCGAGGCCGAACATGTCGGCCCGGTGGACGATGAGGGTGTTGGCGTTGGGCACGTCGAGGCCCGATTCCACGATGGTGGTGGAGAGCAGCACGTCGTACTGCCCATCGTAGAAGGCGGTCATGATGTCTTCGAGG
>JASBUY010000360.1 GCA_030147645.1 Aquabacter sp.
CGAGCAATGCTTCATGCCGCTGACCGTGGGCGGGGGCGTGCGCACCGTGGACGACGTTCGCACCCTGCTTCATGCGGGCGCGGACAAGGTCTCCATCAATACCGCCGCCGTGAACCGCCGCGCGTTCGTGGGCGAGGCGGCGGAGACATTCGGCGAGCAGTGCATCGTCGTGGCGATCGACGCCAAGAAGGTCTCCGGTCCCGGCGAGGCCGACCGCTGGGAAATCTTCACTCATGGGGGGCGAAAGCCCACTGGCATCGATGCGATCCAGTATGCGCGCGAAGTGGTGGACCTCGGTGCGGGCGAAATCCTGCTGACCTCCATGGATCGCGACGGCACCGGCATTGGCTTCGACACCGCCTTGACGCGTGCCGTGGCGGACGCCGTCCATGTCCCGGTCATCGCCTCCGGCGGCGTCGGCACGCTGGACCATATGGTTGACGGGATTCGCGAGGGCGGTGCCTCGGCGGTTCTCGCCGCCTCCATTTTCCATTTCGGCACCTTCACCGTGCGCCAGGCGAAAGATCGCCTCGCGGCGGCGGGGTTACCCGTGCGGCTCGATTGAGGCGACCCGAATGAGCGAAGCCCGCGTCACCCTCGTCGATCTCGAACGCATCGTGGCGCAGCGCGCGGAGGCGGATGCCGGCTCGTCCTACACGCGCTCCCTCCTCGACAAGGGCCTTGCCAAATGTGCCCAGAAGCTGGGCGAGGAGAGCGTGGAGACGGTGATCGCGGCGGTCTCCGGGGAGCATGCGGCGCTGGTCGGCGAGACCTGTGATCTGTTGTATCATCTCGCCGTTCTTCTGCATGCGCGCGGCGTCAGCCTCGACGAGGTGCATGCGGAACTGGCCCGGCGGACCCATCAGTCCGGGCTCGCGGAAAAGGCGTCGCGGGGCTGAGGATGCCGGGCACCACCTCCATGGACCTTCGCGCCGATCACGGGCTCTCTCCCTATCGCACCTTCTCCCGCGATGAATGGGCGCAATTGCGCAAGGACACACCCATGCCCTTGCGCCCGGACGAAATCGCCCGCCTGCAGGGCCTCAATGATCGCCTCTCGCTCCGCGAGGTGGAGGAAATCTACCTGCCGCTCTCGCGTCTGCTTTCGCTTTATGTGGCGGCGACGCAGAAGCTGTTCCGCGCCATGAGCTACTTCCTGGACCATGGCTCCAATGGCGACGGGAAGATGCCCTATATCATTGGCGTCGCCGGCTCGGTGGCGGTGGGCAAGTCCACCACCGCCCGCGTGCTCCAGGCGCTGCTCGCCCGCTGGCCCAATACGCCGAAAGTGGACCTCGTCACCACGGACGGCTTCCTGCTGCCCAATGCCGTGCTGGAGCGCGAGGGGCTGATGGAGAAGAAGGGCTTTCCCGAGAGCTACGACCTTCCTCTCCTGCTGCGCTTCCTCACCGACATCAAGGCGGGGCGCCGGCCGGTGCGTGCGCCGCTCTACAGCCATTTCTTCTATGACGTGATGCCCGACCAGAGCGTCGAGGTGGACCGGCCGGATATCCTGATTGTCGAAGGGCTGAACGTGCTTCAGACGGGCCGTCCGCCCCGCGACGGCACCGGCATTCCCTTCGTCTCCGACTTCTTCGACTTCTCCGTCTATATCGACGCGGACGAGGCCATTCTGGAGCACTGGTATGTGGAGCGCTTCATGCGCCTGCGGGAAACCGCGTTCCGCGATCCGCTCTCTTACTTTCACCGCTATTCGCAGTTGACCGACGGCGCGGCGCGGGACACCGCCCTCTCCATCTGGAACCGCATCAACCTGCCCAATCTCCAGGAAAACGTGCTGCCCACACGCCAGCGCGCCGACCTCATCCTGCGCAAGGCCGGCGGCCACGAAATCGCGGAAGTGAGCCTGCGAAAGCTCTAAGCGCGGATCGGATCGAATCCATCCGAGCCGGCGCGTGCCTAGGGCCGCCGGCCCGCCGGAGGTGGGGGCGCGGGCAGGGGAATGCCACCCGGCGGCGGGGGCGGAACGACACCGGCGGGGGCTTGGCCGGTCTGGTTGCTCTCGGTCAATTGCACGGTCCAGCCCCGCTGCTCTTTGGTGTCCACTTCCAGAAACCCGGTGCGGTCGAAGCCGCGCGCGAGGCAATCCTCGGTGCCGCGAATGGTGAATTCCTTGTCGCGCGTACACATGAAGGCCCGGCCGGACCATTCCCCGCCCTGGTCGTAATCCACCGCGTACAGATAATAGAAGCGTGCAACGAGGTCTCCGCGCAGCACGGTCTCGCAGCTATTGGCCGCGATGTTCCACCAGCCTTCCGTGGTCCAGACGTCGTTTTCTTTATAGCCCACCGCGACGCCCACGCGGCTCTGGGTGCGGTTGCACAGGCGAAAGTCCGCCCAGGCGAGATCGCAAGCGAAGGGCAGCGCGAAAAGCGACAGAAGGAGTGCGCAGACGCCCGCGCGCAGGCGGCGCGCCGGGTGCACGCCGAAGGACCGAAGGGGCGGGAAAAGGCGGCGTCGGCAAGACATCGGTGGTGTGTGTGCCCTCACAGGCGGCAAGCGTCAATGGCCGGGGCGGCGCGTCGCGGGGCGCGGTTGTCGGGGCGGATCGGGGCGAGAGCGAGGCGGCGGTCTTGCGGAGCCGCGCCGCCGCGCTCATCTTGCCGACCAGAGCCGCGCTCATCCAGGGCGGCTGTGCGAAACCGAGGAGCCGACCGTGACCTCTCCCTCCTCACTCACAGACGCCGAGCGCGAGCGCCTGGAGGCGGCCGCATTCCGCCGTCTTGTGGCGCATCTGCGCGAGCGGACGGATGTTCAGAATATTGATCTCATGAACCTCGCCGGCTTCTGCCGGAACTGCCTCTCCAACTGGTACCTTGAGGCGGCCCAGGCTGAAGGGATCGCGCTCTCCAAGGATGAGAGCCGCGAAGCGGTGTATGGGATGAGCTATGAGGCCTGGAAGGTGCTCCACCAGCGGGAGGCGAGCGCGGACCAGAAGGCCGCGTTCGAGGCCTCGAAACCCACGCATTAAGACGTCACTTCTGGTCCTGCCGCCTCACACGCCTTGCAGCGGCAAAGGGGTGGCGGGTGCCAAGCGTGCCATAAGATCGTCGCTGCTCATGGGCCGGGCGAACAGAAAGCCCTGGCCCTCGTCACAGGCGAGGCCGTGCAGAAGGTTGGCCTGCGCCTGGGTCTCCACCCCCTCCGCGATGACCTTCAGGTCCAGCGCGTGGGCCAGCGAGATGATGGCCTCCACGATAGAGCGGCTGTCACGGCGCTCCAGCATGGTCGAGACGAAGGACATGTCGATCTTCAGCGCGCTGACCGGCAATTGGGCGAGGTAGGATAGGGAAGAGTATCCCGTCCCGAAATCATCCACCGAAATGGCGATGCCATGGTCGCGCAGGGTCGCGAGATTCTGCGCGATGCCGGTGACGTCGCGCATGGCGACGCTTTCCGTCACCTCCAACTCCAGGCGGGGTGGCGCGGCGCCTGGCAGAGGTGGGGCCTGCTTCAGCAGATCCAGGACGCCGGTCACGAAATCCGGCTCATCC
>JASBUY010000362.1 GCA_030147645.1 Aquabacter sp.
CGCCGCCATCTGGTCGGTGGCCGGAGCCCTCCTGCTTGGCATTTTCACCGTCTTCCTGTTTGCCTTCCGGCGGGTCTCCGAGCAGTTCGCGCAAGGCACCCAATCCGCTGTCGCGGGTGCGCTGCTGGCGGGCCTCAACACCGCTTCCGAATATGGCTTTGGAGCGGTGATCGCAGCTCTCCCCGGCTTCCTTGTCATCCGGAATGCGCTCGGCGCCATTCCAAACCCGCTGGTGAACGAGGCCATTTCGGTGACGACTTTGGCCGGCATCACCGGCTCGGCATCGGGCGGCCTGTCCATCGCTCTCGCCGCCATGTCCCAGCAGTTCGTTGCCGCCGCCAACGCGGCCGGCATTCCGCTGGAGGTCATGCACCGCATCGCCTCCATGGCGTCGGGCGGCATGGATACGCTGCCGCACAACGGGGCGGTCATCACGCTGCTGGCGGTCTGCGGACTGACGCACCGCCAGTCCTATGGCGACATTTTCGCCATCACGCTGGTAAAGACCGCCGCCGTGTTCTTCGTGATCGGCTTCTACTACCTCACGGGGCTCTACTGACCCTTCGCTGAGCGGAAGCGGCGGGTCTCAGCCCGCCGCTTCCGGTTCCACATAGCGGGGGAACACCCCGACCGGGGCGGGAAGCGTGCCGCCGGATGCCAAGCGGTGGCCGGCGCCGAGATGGGCGAAATCCCGGACGTCTTCGGGGAGCGCCAGCAAATCCAGCAGTTTGGCCGCACTGGTGGGCATGACCGGCTGGGCGAGGATGGCGATCTGGCGGATCACTTCGGCCGTCACCCAAAGAACCGTTCCCATCTTCTCGGGGTCCGTCTTGCGCAGCGCCCAGGGCGCGGCGGCAGCGAAATAACGGTTGGCCTCCGCAACCACGGCCCAAACGGCCGAGAGGTAATGATGGATCGCCTGGCTCTCCATCGCCTCGCGCGCCTTCTCGAGCATGCCGTCCGCGAGGGACAGGATGGCCTCGTCTTCCGCTGAGAGCGCCCCCGGCGTCGGCACGACGCCCTCCAGATTCTTGGCGATCATGGACAAAGAGCGCTGGGCAAGGTTTCCCAGATCGTTCGCAAGGTCCGCATTCATGCGCGCCACGATGGCGTCGTGACTGTAGGATCCGTCCTGGCCGAACGAGACCTCGCGCAGGAAGAAATAGCGCACCGGATCGACCCCATAGGCCGCAAGCAGATCGAAGGGATCCACCACATTGCCCACGGACTTGGACATCTTCTCCCCGCGATTGAACAGGAAGCCGTGTCCGAACACCCGATCCGGCGCAGCGAGCCCTGCGGACCACAGGAAAGCCGGCCAATAGACCGCGTGGAAGCGGATGATGTCCTTGCCGATCACATGCAGATTGGCCGGCCAATAGGTACGGAACAGGTCCGCCTGTGTATCGGGATAGCCGAGTGCCGTGATGTAGTTGGTGAGCGCATCCACCCAGACATACATGATGTGCTTGGGATCGCCGGGCACGGGAATGCCCCAGTCGAAGGTGGTGCGGGAGATGGACAGGTCCTGAAGCCCGCCCGACACGAAGCTCACCACTTCATTGCGACGCGCTTCCGGCATGATGAAGCCGGGATTGGCCGCATAATAGTCCAACAGCTTCTGTTGATAGGCGGAAAGGCGGAAGAAATAGCTGTCCTCCTCGACCCACTCCACGGGCGTCCCCTGCGGGCCGAGACGCACGCCATCCGAATTGAGCGTCGTCTCGTCCTCAGCGTAATAGGCTTCGTCCCGGACGGAATACCAACCGGCATAGGTGGACTTATAGATGTCGCCGTTCGCCGCCATCTTTTCCCAGATGGCTTGCGCCGAAGCTTTGTGGCGCTCTTCCGTGGTGCGGATGAAATCGTCGTTGGAGAGCCCGAAGCCCTCCACCATGGCCTGGAAGCGCGGCACGTTCCGAGCGAGCAGTTCGCGCGGCGTCAGTCCCGCCTTCTGCGCGGTCTGCAGCATCTTGATGCCGTGTTCGTCGGTACCGGTCAGAAAGCGCACGTCATAGCCGTCGAGCCGCTTGAACCGCGCGATGCAATCCGTCGCGATCGCTTCATAGGCATGGCCCATATGCGGCACGCCATTGGGATAGGCGATGGCGGTGGTGATGTAGAAGGGCCGCTTGGACGACATGAGTCCCTGTCCGGTCAGTCGCGCCCAGGCTCAGCAACCGGGCGACAGGAGATGCCCGCAAAGGCCGCGATCAGGCGCGCGCGGCATCCGCGAGTTCGGTGAAGATGCGGAAAACCAAGGCCTTGCGGTCCAGATTGAACGTGTCGGCCTCGCCTGCGTTCCGCCGCACCTTGTCCCATACCTCGCCGAGGCGAACAAGGCGCCGTCGCTCCCATCGCCCTTCGGTGACAATGGCCGCAATCCAGTCGCTCACCGCCTCGACGAATAGATCCAGGCCGTCAGCCTTATCCGCCTGAAGGCGCGCGCCGAGCGCGTGCATCTCCTCCGGCCGCGCATTCGGCATCTGCTCCAGAAGACGCAGGGTCGCCGCCCGCACCTCCAGCCCGGCCCCGCGCGCGAGAACGAGCGCTCGCCGCACACTGCCCCCGGCAGAGGCGGCAGCCGCCGGCAAGGCTGCCGGATCGAGGTCTTCGACATCCGCCGCGAGATCCTGCAGGGCCGTGAGGACGTCGCCGTCTGAGAGGTCCCGCAGCCGAAGCATGCGCGTGCGGGATCGAATGGTGGGCAGGACCCGTCCCGGCGTATGGCATACCAAAAGGAACAAGGCGCGCGGGGGCGGCTCCTCCAACGTCTTCAACAGGGCGTTGGCACCAAACGCATTGAGATCATCGACCGCATCGACGATGCAGACCCGCCACCCGCCACCCGCCGCCGTCGCACCGAAGAAGCTGCGCACCCGTCGAACCATCTCGGCGGGGATAACGGTCGGGACCTTTTCGTCCTCCCCCTCCGCCGCCCGCCTCAGAACGAGAAGGTCGGGATGTGTGAGTGCCGCCACCTGACGAAAGGCGGGATGTCCCGGCGCCACGCTAAAATCATGTTGGGCTGCCTCAGCCTGCCCGCCCGCCAAGACGAAGCGGGCAATGCGATAGGCCAAGGTCGCCTTTCCGATGCCCTCCGAGCCGCCAATCAGCAAAGCGTGGGGAAAACGCCCGCTGCGCCAGTCCGCCAGGAGATCCGCCTCCTGGGCCGCATGACCCACAAGATTGGCCCTTGTCCGGGGGTGCGGGAGACCCGGGAGAACATCGCCCTCGCTCATGGCGCGGCAGGCGCCGACGCCGAAAAGGCTTCACCAAAGCGGGCGAGCACCGCCTTCTTTACGCGCGCTGCAACCAGATCGGCCGGCTGGCTCGCATCGATCACGACGCACCGCTCACCATCCTCTCGGGCGATCTCGAGAAAGGCCGCACGTACCTTATGGTGGAAGCTCGCCCCCTCTCCCTCGAAACGGTCTGCGGGGCCACCCTTTGCGCGCGCCCGTGCGCGTGCCAGTCCCGTGGTGGTAGGCACATCGAGCAGCAGTGTCAGGTCGGGACGAGCGTCGCCCGCAGTCACGGCCTCCAATGCACGCAGCAGACGCGCATCCACCTGGCCGAGCGCCCCTTGATAGACCCGCGTGGAATCGATGAAGCGGTCGCAAATGACCCAGGCGCCGCGCTCCAAGGCCGGGCGGATGGTCTGATCCACATGGTCGGCGCGCGCAGCGGCGAACAGAAGCGCTTCCGCATCGGCGCCCAGGGGTTTGACGGCGCCATTCAGCAACGCCTCGCGCACGATTTCCGCGCCGGGCGACCCTCCGGGCTCGCGCGTCAGGACGACATCCCGCCCTGCGGCCGATATGGCGTCCGCAAGCCGACGCGCCTGCGTGGACTTTCCACTTCCCTCGCCGCCCTCCAGGGTAATGAAGCGGCCGCGCGCCGGCGTCATTTGCCGATCTTCGCAAGAACCTTCTGGCCGAGGTCCCGCGCCGCATCCCCAACCACGACCCCCGCGCCGTCCAGCGCGCGTTGCCACAGGGTCCCCACGGGGACCTCCTCCATGGTCACAAGCGGCACATCCATAACCTTCAGGGGGCCGCGCGAAATCTCCAGCTGGCCGACCTGGGCGCCTTTGGCGATGGGCGCTTTGAGGGGACCCGAATAGGTCACCTTCGCCACCAGCTTGTCCTGGCTGTTGCGGGGCATGAGCAGGGTCACAGGTCCCGCTGCCATCAGGCCCACGCTTCCCTGAGCCCCCCCGAACACGCTGGCCCGCCCCACTTCGGCATCCGCAGCGAACAACTGGCGATGCTCGAAAGAATGAAATCCCCATTCCAAGAGGCGCTTCGCTTCGTCGATCCGTTCCTTCTCACTCTTTGCGCCCATCACCACGACAATCAGGCGCTGATTGTTCTGCAGTGCCGAGCCCACGAGATGGTAGCCGCCATCCTTGATCCAGGCGAGCTGGAGACCGTCCGCGCCAACACCCGCGTTGAGAAGGGTATTTCTGTTGCGCTGCTTGACCTTGCTCCATTCGATGTCGGGAACGGAGAACATGGGATAAAAATCTGGAAAGGTGCGGATGATGTAACGGGCGACCTGCGCCATGTCCCGCGCGGTGGATTTCTGCGCCGGATCGGCGAAGCCTGTGGAATTGCGGAAGTCCGATCCGGTGAGCCCCAGATGCTGGCCGACCTCATTCATCTTGAGCGAGAAGGCCGTTTCCGTGCCGGACACGCCCTCCGCCAAAGTGATGGCCGCGTCGTTCCCGCCCACGGTGAGCATTCCGATCAGAAGATCGCTGACCCGCGTTGGATTCTTCACCGGCACGAACATGGCGGCACCGCCGGACGGTCCGCCGCCCCGCCGCCACGCATTTTCGCTGACAATGAAGGTCGTGTCGGGCGTGATCTTGCCGAGCCGGATTTCGTCGAA
>JASBUY010000402.1 GCA_030147645.1 Aquabacter sp.
ATCGACACCATGCGCGCGGACCTTCAGCGCGAGGCCCGCCTTGGCGTCGACCTTGCCCCCGCGAGCGCCTTCGCTTTCCGCGTGCTTGCGGAAGTGGATTTCGTTGTGGGCGATCGCGAAGGCGCGCTGCTGGCCGCCGAACGGGCGGTGGCGCTCAATCCGCTCGACTATGATGTGGCCGCCGCAGCCGGCGCCGTCATGGTGGGCCTCGGTCAGGTGGACCAGGGCGAGGCGCTGCTGCGCCTTGCGCGCCAGCATGGCGTGCGACTCAGCGAAGGAGAGACCGTCTATCTCGCCATTGCCGCCTTCCTGCACAACGATTCCGCTGCGGCCCGCAACGCGCTCGCGGGGCTCGAAGGGCACAGCGATCCGGTTGCGACCATCGGTCAGGCGCTGGCGCTGCGCGCGCTTGGCCGGCTCGATGAGGAGCGCCGCGCCGTCTCCGCGCTCATGCGGGAGACCGGCGGCAGCTTCGAGAGGGTTCAGGCTCTGGTGCTGCGGTTGGTGCGCTCGCAGGATGAGGCGCTGCGGGTGCTCGGCGAACTGGAATCCGCCGGCCTGCGCGCGCAGCCGGTGGTCCCCGGCCCCTCTAAGGGCTGACCGGAGCGTCGCCGCCAGGCCGCGACCGCTCCCGTCCTTATTGCACCGACCTCAGAGGATGAACCGGCTGAGATCCGCGTTCTTGGCGAGATCTTCCACCCGCTCGCGCACATAGGCGGCGTCGATCACCACCGTATCGCCGGACCGGTCGGGCGCGGAGAAGGAGAGGTCGTCCAGCACGCGCTCGATCACGGTCTGAAGCCGCCGGGCGCCGATATTCTCGACCGAGCTGTTCACCTCTACCGCCACATCGGCGAGCGCCTCGACGGCGTCCTCGGTGATGGTGAGCGTGACCCCTTCCGTCGCCATCAGCGCCACCGACTGCTTCACGAGGCTCGCCTCGGTCTCGGTGAGGATGCGCACGAAGTCCGCGCGCGTCAGCGCCTCCAATTCCACACGGATCGGCAGGCGGCCCTGAAGCTCCGGCAGCAGGTCGGAGGGCTTGGACACATGGAAGGCGCCCGAAGCGATGAACAGGATATGGTCCGTCTTCACCGCGCCGTGCTTGGTGGAGACGGTGGTGCCCTCGATCAGCGGCAGCAAGTCCCGCTGCACGCCTTCGCGCGAAACGTCCGCGCCGGAGCGGTTCTCGCGCCCCGCGATCTTGTCGATCTCGTCCAGGAAAACGATGCCGTTATTCTCCACCGCATGGATGGCATCCTGGACGATGGCGTCCTGGTCGAGGAGCTTGTCGGCCTCTTCGGTGAGAAGCAGAGGATGGGCGTCCTTTACCGTGACGCGGCGCGGCTTACTGCGTCCGCCGAACGCCTTGCCCAGCATGTCGCCGAGCGACACCGCGCCCATCTGGGCGCCCGGCATGCCGGGGATCTCGAACATGGGCATGCCCTGGGCACCTGCCTGGACTTCGATCTCGACTTCCTTGTCGTCCATCTCACCCGCGCGCAATTTCTTGCGGAAACTGTCGCGCGTGGCCGAGGAGGCGCCCTGGCCCACCAGCGCGTCCAGCACCCGCTCCTCCGCCGCCACATGGGCGCGCGCCTGGACTTCCTTGCGCTTGGCGTCGCGCACGAGCGTGATGCCCACCTCCACGAGGTCGCGCACGATCTGCTCGACATCGCGGCCCACATAGCCGACCTCGGTGAACTTGGTGGCCTCCACCTTCAGGAACGGCGCGCCCGCGAGCCGTGCGAGGCGGCGCGAAATCTCGGTCTTGCCGACGCCCGTCGGTCCGATCATGAGAATGTTCTTCGGCAGAACCTCCTCGCGCAGATGGCCCTCCAATTGCTGGCGCCGCCAGCGGTTGCGCAGCGCGATGGCCACCGCGCGCTTGGCCTTGGACTGGCCGACAATGTGACGGTCCAGCTCGGACACGATCTCGCGGGGAGAAAAGTCGCTCATGGGAGAAATGTGCCTGTTGAGGCGCGCCGGGCGGCGTCAGCCAATGGTTTCGACCACGATGTTGCGGTTGGTGTAGACGCAGATGTCGGCCGCGATCTCCAAGGAGCGGCGCACGATCGCCTCGGGGCTCTCTTCGCGATCCAGCAGCGCACGGGCGGCCGCGAGCGCAAACATGCCGCCTGAGCCGATGCCAGCTACTCCTGCTTCCGGCTCCAGCACGTCTCCGGTGCCGGTGAGGACCAGGGACACATTGGCGTCCGCGACGATCATCATGGCCTCCAGCCGACGCAGATAGCGGTCGGTGCGCCAGTCCTTGGCCAGTTCGACGGCGGCGCGCTGGAGCTGGCCGGGATATTGCTCCAGCTTTGCCTCCAGCCGCTCGAACAGGGTGAAGGCGTCGGCAGTCGCGCCCGCGAACCCGCCGATCACATCGCCCTTGCCGAGGCGCCGTACCTTGCGGGCATTCGCCTTGAGCACGGTCTGCCCGAGCGTGACCTGCCCGTCGCCGGCAATCGCAACGCGATTGCCCTTGCGGACCGTGACGATGGTGGTGCCGTAGATGGTATCGGGGGAATGCATGCGGGGCTCCGGTGACGCAGCCTTACTTAAGCCCTTCCCGGCGCCGCGCAATGTCCCAGCCTCAGCTCAGGAAGTCGCGCACCGCCTTGGCGAAGGCGTCCGGCGCTTCCACCATGGGGCAATGGCCGCAGAGCGGCACCTCCTGAAGCCGCGCCCCCGTGACCGCGTCCGCGATCGCGCGCCCGAAAGAGGGGGCGAAGAAGCGGTCGTCGGGAGAGGTGAGCACCAGGGTCGGCGCCCGGATGCGGGTGATCCGCTCCAGCGTGTCGACCCCGAGGCAGGCGTCCGCCTGTCGCGCAAAGGCGTCCGCCTCCTGGAGCGGGCTAGCCGCAAGCGCCTGGCGGGCAATGGTGTCCAGCGGCACGGCGCCGAGCGTCACGCGGCCGAGGGTGAAGGTGGCGAGGGTCGAGACATAAGTCACCGGGTCCGCGATCTCGCCCCGGAGCCGCTTCAGCAATCCCATCACCTCCCGCGTATAGCCGTCATTGCGCGCGAAAGTGTTTGAGAGGATCAGGCGATGCACGCGCTCAGGTGCCATGAGGGCGAGCTCCTGCGCGATGGCACCGCCCATGGAATGGCCGAGAATGTCGGCCGCCTCGAAGCCGGCGCTGTCCATGACCGCGAGTGCATCGCGTGCCATGTCGGCGACGCTGTAGGGGGCGTCTGCGCGCCCGCTCGCGCCGATGTCGCGATTGTCGAAGCACAGTGTCTCATGCTCCGCGAGCAGCGGACGGCTCAGGCCCCAGAAGATGCGGTCGGCGGATAGTCCCCCGATGATGAGCAAGGGACGGCCCCGCCCTTCGATGTCATAGGCGAGCTTGATGCCGTCATTGGTGGCGAAGCGCTCCATGGGAAGTCCGTCCGGTTGGGAGGAGAATACCGCCCGCCGATCCAGAAGAAGCGACGGGCTGCTGTCAACTGTCGGCGGGCCGAACAGTTCGCGACGCCCTCCTCGGTTTCGGCCTCCCAGACGCATGCGCGCTCTGCGGACCTGCTCGTCATGCAATCGCCATATGGCGTTGCAGCACACGACCTGCTAGAAGGCGCCGCCTTGAAGTGCGATCCTTGCGCGGGCCTGCGGCCACTTCGCAACTCGCCGCTTCGTCCGGTTGAGCATCATGTCAGGGCCGCTATGGCGGTCTTGGAGGGCTGTATATGCGTCGGGCCGAAATTGTCCGCGAGACCAAGGAGACGAAGGTGCGCCTGTCCGTCGATCTCGACGGCACGGGCGTTTGCGCCCTCTCCACCGGCATCGGCTTCCTCGACCACTTGCTGGACCTGCTGGCGCGCCACGCCCGCTTCGACCTGCGGGGAGAGGTCGAGGGCGATCTGCATGTCGACTTCCATCACACCACCGAGGATGTGGGCATCGTGCTCGGACAGGCGGTGCGGCGGGCGCTTGGCGACATGCGCGGCATCACGCGCTACGCCGATGTCCACCTGCCCATGGACGAGACGCTGACCCGCGTCGCGCTGGACATATCCGGCCGTCCGTTCCTGGTGTTCCGCACCAGCTTCCCGACGCAGAAGATCGGCCTGTTCGACACCGAACTGGTGCGCGAATTCTTCCAGGCGTTCGCCTCCAATGCAGCGGTGACGCTGCATGTGGAAACGCTCTATGGCGAGAACAGCCACCATATTGCTGAAAGCTGCTTCAAGGGCCTCGCTCGGGCGCTGCGCGCGGCGGTGGCCATCGATCCGGCGGCTGCGGAACAGATCCCGTCCACGAAGGGCGCGCTCGGCGTCTGACGCGCCGGCTGAGAGGAGGCCACCATGGCCATCTGGAACGTTCTGACCAAGGACCGGGCCGACGAGACCGAGATGGCGCGGGCCGAGCGCGTGGTGTTCGTGCGCGAGCGCCCGTTCGTCCTTGTGTTCCTGTTCACATTGTTCGCCCTGCTGCGCTTCCGTCTCTGGCTGGCGACGCTGGCTTATCTGATCATCTCGGGCGGTCTCACCGCGCTCGGAGATCATCTGGGCATCCTGCCGGCTGCACAGGTGGCGGCGCATCTCGGCGTCAATCTCCTGTTCGCGCTGGAACTGTCGGCGATGCGGGTCTGGAAGCTGCGGCGCCAGGGCTATCTTGAGGCCGGCGTCGTCGCCGCACCGAACCGCGAAGAGGCGGAGCGTCGCTTTTTTGCCCTTGAAGAGCGCGCGCTTCCCCCGTCCCGCCCTGCGCCTGCGCGCCCGGCCGCTCCGACGGGCCAGCGCGCGCCGATGGGCGTGATCGGGTCGTTCCCGGAGCCGCGTGCGTCATGACCGTCGCCATTGTCGATTACGGGTCCGGCAATCTCCACTCCGCCGCCAAGGCCATTGAGCGCGCCGCCGCCGATGCGGGCGCCGACGGCCGCGTCGTGGTGACCAGCGATCCGGACGTGGTGCGGGCCGCCGACCGCGTCGTTCTGCCGGGCGTCGGCGCCTTTGCCGACTGTCGGCGCGGGCTCGATGCGGTGCCGGGCATGGTGGCCGCCCTGGACGAGGCGGTCCATGGCCGGGGGCGGCCCTTTCTCGGCATCTGTGTCGGTCTTCAGCTGCTCGCGGAAACGGGCCTTGAGCACGGGGAGACAGCCGGACTCGGCTGGGTAAACGGCGTCGTTGACCGTATCACGCCGTCCGATCCGGCTTTGAAAATCCCGCATATGGGCTGGAACACGCTGTCGCTGGTTCGCCCGCATGCCTTGCTGGACGGCATCCCCACCGGCGAGGGCGGGCTGCATGCCTATTTCGTGCATTCCTATCACATGAAGCTGGCCGACCCGGCCGACCTTGTGGCCACCACCGATTATGGCGGCACCGTCACCGCCATCGTGGCGCGCGGCAATGTGGCCGGCACCCAATTCCATCCCGAGAAGAGCCAGAAACTCGGCCTTGCCCTTCTCGCCAACTTCCTGAAGTGGCGCCCGTGATCCTGTTTCCCGCCATCGATCTGAAGGACGGCCTCGCCGTGCGCCTGGAGCAGGGCGACATGGCGCGGGCGACCGTGTTCAACCGCGATCCCGCCAGCCAGGCCGGAGAGTTCGAGGCCCTCGGCTTCCGCTATCTGCATCTGGTGGACCTGGACGGCGCCTTTGCCGGGCGGCCGGTCAATGCGGCGGCGGTGGATCGTATCCTCGAAACCGTCTCCATCCCTGTGCAACTCGGCGGCCTGGGCGGCGGGGTCGCGGTTGAACACGGTCGCGCGGGCCATGTCGCCCTGCTCCAGGCGCACGGCGAGGCCGTCCTTCAGGTCGATGGCGGGAAACAGGATCACGGGTGCCACTTCAGGAAATT
>JASBUY010000404.1 GCA_030147645.1 Aquabacter sp.
CCCGCACCCTGGGCGATCTCGGCGACCGCGCGGCGCCCATCCTCAAGCCGCTCTTTTTCGGCATACTCATCGCCTATCCGGTGTTGGCCGTGCTTGGAGCCGGCGGGCTCGGACCGAGCCGGTACTGGATCGATCTCGGCATCTATATCCTCACTTATGTGATGCTTGGCTGGGGCCTGAACATCGTCGTCGGCCTCGCCGGGCTTCTCGACCTCGGCTATGTCGCCTTCTATGCGGTCGGCGCCTACACTTTCGCGCTGCTCTCCACTTCGATCCCACTGGGCGAATTTCTCGACGGGGCGCTCGGGGTGGATTTCTGGAAGGCCTGGAGCTTCTGGGTCTGCCTGCCCGTGTCGGGGCTTCTCGCCGCCTTGTGGGGAATGATCCTCGGCTTTCCGGTCCTGCGCCTGCGCGGCGACTATCTCGCCATCGTGACGCTCGCCTTCGGCGAGATCATCCGCCTCGTTCTGATCAACTGGGTGGACCTCACCAATGGCGGCGCGGGCATTTCCTCCATCCCGCCCATCACTTTCTTCGGCATTCCTTTTACCAATGGCGAGGGCGGGTTCGCGAGCCTGTTCGGGCTCAGCTTCGACCCCATGCATCGCAACATCTTCCTCTATTTCGTCATTCTGGGCCTCGCGGCCCTCACCGCGATCGCCACGGTGCGCCTGCGGCGCATGCCCGTGGGGCGGGCTTGGGAAGCCTTGCGAGAAGATGAGATCGCCTGCCGGTCGCTCGGCATCAATACGACGCTGACGAAGCTCACGGCCTTTTCCATCGGCGCCATGTTCGGCGGCTTTGCCGGCGCCTTCTTCGCCGTGCGAATCCGCTTCGTTTCGCCCGAGTCCTTCACTTTCATGGAATCGGCCGTGATCCTCGCCATTGTGGTTCTGGGCGGCATGGGTTCGCAGATCGGCGTCGCCATGTCGGCGATCCTGCTGATTGGCGGCATGGAGATGCTGCGCAATCTCACCTTCCTGAAATCGCCTTGGCTGCTCGGGCCGGACTTCGACCCGAGCCTCTATCGCATGCTGATTTTCGGCTTCGCCATGGTGGCCGTGATGGCGTTTCGCCCGCGCGGACTGGTCTCTGGGCGGCTGGCGACCATCTTTCTCAAGCATCGCAAGAAGGTGTCCGGAGACCTGGTGGCGGAGGGCCACGGATGAGGTCCTGGGAGCGCGATCCGATCCTCACCATCGACCATCTCAGCATGCGCTTCGGCGGTCTGCTGGCGGTGGGAGATGTGTCGTTCAAGGTTGGGCGCGGCGACGTCACGGCCGTCATCGGGCCGAACGGCGCCGGCAAGACCACGGTCTTCAACTGCATCACCGGCTTCTACAAGCCGAGCGTCGGCCGCCTCGCCCTCGCCCAAGGCGGCGCGCCGACGGCGGAAGAGATTGACGACCTGACACGGCTCGGCCGCGCCTCGGCCCGCACCGCCGCCGGCAGCCTTCATCTTCTGGAGAGACTGCCCGACCACAAGGTCGCCTCGGTCGCCAAAGTCGCGCGCACGTTCCAGAATATTCGCCTGTTCTCGGGCATGACCGTACTCGAAAACCTGTTGGTGGCGCAGCATATGGGGCTGACCGAAACCGGCCTCCTGTCCCCCGCAGCCTTGTTCAACCTGCCCAGCTGGCAGCGGCGTGAGAAAGCCGCAGTGGCGCGGGCCGTCACTTGGCTGGAGCGCATTCATCTTTTGGAGCGCGCGGACGATCCCGCAGGCGACCTGCCCTATGGCGACCAGCGCCGCCTGGAGATCGCCCGCGCCATGTGCGCGGAGCCGGTCCTTTTGTGCCTGGACGAGCCGGCGGCGGGGCTTAATCCGCGCGAATCCCTGGCGCTCAACGAGTTGCTTCTCTCCATCCGCCGCGACTTCAACACCTCCGTGCTGCTGATCGAGCACGACATGTCCGTGGTCATGGGCATTTCGGACCATGTGGTCGTGCTCGAATATGGGCGCAAGATCGCGGATGGAACTCCGGAGGAAGTGCGCACCGACCCGCGTGTCATCGCCGCCTATCTCGGGGTCGAGGAAGAGGCCGTGGAAGCGGTCGAGGCGGAGGTGGGCGTATGAGTGCCCCGATGCTGCGCGCGGAAGGGGTGAAAACCCATTACGGAAAGATCATCGCCCTGCGGGGCGTGGACCTTGAAGTCAACGAGGGCGAGATCGTCACCATTATCGGTGCCAACGGCGCCGGAAAATCCACGCTCATGATGACCATCTGCGGCGCGCCCCGCGCGAGCGAAGGGCGCATCCTGTTCGAGGGGCAGGACATCACCCGGATGCCCACCCATGAAATCATGCGCCTGCGCATCGCCCAGTCGCCAGAAGGGCGGCGCATCTTCCCGCGCATGAGCGTGTTCGAAAATCTCCAGATGGGCGCGGCGCTCGACAATTACGCCCATTTCCACAACGACCTCGAACGCATGTTCGACCTCTTCCCGCGCCTGAAGGAGCGTCTGCATCAGCGCGGCGGCACGCTCTCGGGCGGGGAGCAGCAGATGCTCGCTATTGCCCGCGCTTTGATGAGCCGCCCGCGTCTCTTGCTGTTGGACGAGCCCTCGCTGGGCCTCGCGCCCCTTGTGGTGCGGCAGATCTTCGATGTGGTCCGCGAATTGAACGCCACCGAGGGCCTGACCGTTTGCCTCGTGGAGCAGAATGCCTATCACGCGCTCAAGCTCGCCCATCGCGGCTATGTGCTGGTGAACGGCGCCATCACGCTCTCCGGAACCGGGCGCGCTTTGCTCGACAATCCCGATGTGAAAGCCGCCTATCTGGAAGGGGGCGCCTGACATGGCCGACACGCGCAGCCCGGATCCCGGCCGGGCCACCTCCCCCATGGTGGTGGTGCCCGCCCTTGCTCTGGCGGCCATCCTCATCCTGTTCTTCATCCGTCCGCGCTCCGTGGTGGAAGTGTCCACCGGCGATTTCATGCTGGTCACGCTGTTCCTGGGCGGCGGTGCCGCCTGGCTCACCGGTCGGGCGGTGGCGCGCGGGTGGAGCCCCTATTGGCAGGTGCTGGTTTACTCCGCGCTGCTGACGGCGGCGGTGCGCTTCTGCCATTTCGCGCTCTTCAACGGCACGCTGCGCGCCTACGATTACTATTTGCTGGAACTGGTGCTGCTCGCCTCCATCGCAACGCTCGGCTATCGCGCGGTGCGCAAGGCGCAGATGGTGCGCCGTTATGATTGGCTCTTCGCGCCGGCAGGGCCGCTTGCCTGGACCGCGCGCGCGCCCTCCGATCACGACGCGCAGACGTGAGCGCGCGGCCATCGACAGCCCCCGCAAAACGGGCAGAATGACCTTGGGACAGCCAATTCCGCGGAGCAAACCGGCAGGAACCGGCCGCGGCGGACAGAGGAGAACCGGATGAAGAAGCTCTTACTGGCGAGCTTGGCGCTGGGCGCCGGCCTCGCGCTCGGTGGCGTCGCACATGCTCAAGCCCCGCTGAAACTGGGCGTGGGCGGCCCTATGACCGGCGCCAATGCGGCGTTCGGCGCGCAGTTGAAGACCGGGACCGAGCAAGCCGTTGCCGACATCAACGCCGCAGGCGGCGTGAACGGCCAGAAGATCGAACTCTTCGTGGGCGACGACGCGTCCAAGCCCGAGCAGGGCAAGGCGGCAGCCAACAAATTCATCTCCGACGGCGTGAAATACGTGGTCGGCCACTTCAATTCGGGCGTCTCCATCCCGACCTCGACCGATTATGAGGAAGCCGGGGTGCTGCAGATCAGCCCCGCCTCCACCAATCCGACCTTCACCGAGCGCAAGCTGTGGAACACCTTCCGCACCTGCGGCCGCGACGACCAGCAGGGCGCCGTCGCGGGCGAATACATCGCCAAGAACTTCAAGGGCAAGAAGGTCGCCATCGTCCATGACAAGACCCCCTACGGGAAGGGCCTTGCGGACGAGACCCAGAAGGCCATGAACCAGGGCGGCGTGAAGGAAGTCATCTACGAGGGCATCAATCCCGGCGAAAAGGACTATTCGGCCCTCGTGTCCAAGCTGAAGGCGGCGGGTGTGGACCTCGTCTATTATGGCGGCCTGCATCCCGAAGCCGGCCTCCTGGTGCGCCAGATGCGCGACCAGGGCCTCAACACCGTCCTCTTCTCGGGTGACGGCATCACCGACAAGGAATTCTGGACCATTGCCGGACCCGGCGCCGCCGGCACGCTCATGACCTTCGGTCCGGACCCGCGCAAGAATCCGGCCGCGAAAGAGGTGGTCGAGAAGTTCAAGGCCAAGGGCATCGATCCAGAAGGCTACGTTCTCTATTCCTACGCGGCCGTTCAGATCATGAAACAGGCCATGGAAGCCACCAAGTCCACGGACCCGAAGAAGCTCGCGGACTATATGCATTCCGGCGCGACCTTCCAAACCGTGCTTGGCCCGCTCTCCTTCGACAAGAAGGGCGACATCACGAAAAAGGATTACGTGGTCTACGAATGGAAGAACGGCAGCTACAGCGAGCTGTGATCTTTCACGCTTCCGGTGGAGGCCCGCGCTAAGAAGCGCGGGCCTTTTCTTTTGAGCGAGACCTTATACCAATGGCGGACGAAGCCGACGCAAGCCGGCGGAGAAGGACACCGCATCATGCTGAAGCTCTGGGGACGCATCAATTCGGTCAATGTGAAGAAGGCTTTCTGGGCGCTGGAGGAAGTGGGCGTACCCTATGAGCGCGTGGATGCCGGAGGCGCCTTCGGCCTCGTGAAGGAGGAGCCTTTCCTGTCGCTCAATCCCAACGGCGTCATTCCCCTGCTTCAGGACGGCGACCTCGCACTGTGGGAGAGCAACGCTATCGTTCGGTATGTCGCCGCCCGCTACGGAGCCGGGACGCTTTGGGCGGAGAACCCGGCCGAGCGCGCACTGGGCGACAAATGGATGGATTGGGCCACCACCACCTTTGCCGGTCCGTTCCGGGACGTGTTCTGGAATCTGGTGCGCGCAACCCCTCAAGATCGCGACCAAAACGCCCTGGAGCGCGGCCACGCTGCCTGCTGTGCCCTCCTGCCCCGCCTTGACGCCGCCCTTGCCCGCGCCCCCTATCTCTCGGGCGAGACCTTCCGGATGGGGGACATCCCGCTCGGCTGCTTCGCCTATCTCTGGTTCGAAATGCCCATCGAGCGCCCACGCCTGCCGCATCTTGAAGACTGGTATGGGCGCATCCGGGAGCGCCCGGCGTTCAAGACGGCCGTTGCAACGCCGCTCACCTAAGGGGTGGCATCAACCGATGGTGGAGAGCGCGGGAAATGTCTCCAAAAGCCAATAGGAGACATGGGCGAACCAGCCGGACATAAAAGCGAGGCCGGTGGCGATGAGCAGCACGCCCATTGCCTTTTCAATGGCCGGCAGGAAGCGGCGCATATGGCGCAATCCATTGAGAAACGGGCGCACCGCGAGCGCGGCGAGCAAAAACGGCACCCCGAGCCCCGCCGAATAGACCGCAAGCAGCAAGGCGCCCTTCTCTACGGTGGCGGAACTGCCCGCCACCGCGAGGATCGCGCCGAGCACGGGGCCGAGGCACGGCGTCCAGCCAAAAGCGAAGGCGAGCCCCATGACGAAGGCGCCCCAGATGCCGGTCGGCGGTGCCACTTCCTTGCGCGCCGTCCGCGAGAGAAGGTGGATGCGGAAAACGCCCAGGAAATTGAGGCCCATCACCACGATGGCAAGGCCGGCGACGATGGACAGCACCTCGAGATGGGCACGCAGCAATTCGCCCACGGCCGATGCGCCCGCGCCGAGCGAGACGAACACCACGCTGAACCCCGCCACGAACAGCAGCGCGCCGGCAAAGGTGCGCGCCGCCACGCGCTCCAGCGGGCGGGCATTGGAGAGGTCCTCCAGTGTGGTTCCGCCGATGAAGCAGAGATAGGGCGGCACCAGCG
>JASBUY010000412.1 GCA_030147645.1 Aquabacter sp.
GGCGAGCAGGTTGCCGCACAGCATGGACACGCCGGCCTGCTCGACGAGGCGGCGGGCCTTCTGGAGCGCCATGTCGGGATTGGCACCGTCGTCCTCGACGATCACCTCCACCTTGCGGCCGCCCATCATGCCGCCCTTCTCGTCCATATACATCTGGAAGCCGTCCACCATCTCGCGGCCGCCGGCCGCGACGACGCCGGTGAGCGGGGCCATGAGGCCGATCTTGATGGGGCCGCTCGCCTGGGCGCGGGCGACATAAGGCTTGGCAACGGTGCCGACCGCCGCGAGGGCGACGCCGGTCTTCAGAAATGTCCTGCGATCCATCTGTCCCACTCCTGCTGGTTCTGTCTGGTCGTTGGTTCAGCCCCGCTTTCGCGCGAGCAGGGTCTTGATGCCGCCGAGGATGCCCTCGGGGGCGAAGATCATGATGAGGATGAAGGTGAGGCCGAGCACGCTCTGCCAGCGCTCGGTGTAGAGGCTCACTGCATTCTCCAGCCCGATGATGGCAAAGGCGCCGATGAAGGCGCCGAACAACGTCCCCGCGCCGCCCGTGATGGCCATGAGCAACCCCTCCACCGATTGTGTCAGGGCAACGGTGGAAGGGCTCACGAAGTCGTTGAACATGGCGTAGAGCGCCCCCGCGACCCCGGCGAAGAGGCCGGACACCGTAAAGGCGATGAACATGTGCAGCGACACGTTGTAGCCGAGCGAGCGCATGCGGCTCTCGCTGTCGCGGATGCCGCGCAGCGTCAGGCCGAAGGGCGAGCGCACGAAGCGCCACATGGCGAAGGTGATCACCGCCACGGCGGCGAAGACCATGTAATAGAAGGGCAGATGCGCCGCGAGTTCGGCCGGGCGCACGCTGCCGCGCAGGCCGTTCTCCCCGCCGGTAACCGAGGTCCAGCGCAGGCAGATGCCCCAGATGATCATGCCGAGCGCGAGGGTCAGCAGGATGAAATAGACCCCGGTGGTGCGGATCGCGAGCACCGCGAACACCATGGCCACCAAGGTCGCCGCGCCCACCCCCAGAACCATGCCCATATAAGGCGAGCCGGCCATGGTGGAGGTCCAATAGACCGTCACATAGGTCGAGACGCCGAAAATGGCGCCGAGGCAGAGCGGGGTGCGCCCCGCATAGCCCGCGAGAATGTCCACCGACATGGCAAGCACGGCATAGATCAGCACCTCGGTCAGGATGCTCACCTGATAGGAGGGCACCAAAAGCGGCACGATGGCGAAAGCGAGGGCGCCGAACAGGATGGCGGCGAGGCCAAGGCGGGGAATGCCGGCGATGGTCATGCGGTCCTCCCGAACAGCCCGAGGGGACGGAAGGCGAGGATCGCCGCCATGGGGCCGAAAATGACGAAATAGGCAAATTCGGGGAACATCACCTGTCCCACCGTATTGAGCATGCCCACCATGAGGGCGCCCACGGCGGCGCCCACCAGGCTGCCGCGCCCGCCGATGATGACCACCGCCAGCGAGAAGACGAGGATTTCCGCGTCCGCGCTCGGATAAAGGGTGAGGAAGGCGCCGCCGACCGCCCCGCCGAGCCCGGCCAGCGCCGCGCCCAGCATGAAGGTGAGGAGGAAGATGCGGCGGATATTGACGCCCATCGCTTCGATGGTCTCCGGATCGTCCACGCCCGCGCGGATCAGCGCGCCGAGCCGGGTGCGGTTCAAGAGCAGCCAGAGCAGGATGAAGATGACGATGCCGAGCGCCAGCACGAACAGGCGGTATTTGGGATAGAACAGGCCCCAGAAGCGCACCGCCCCGCGCAGGAATTCCGGCGCCGGAACGGTGTAGGTGTCGCCCCCGAACAGCACCAGCATCATGTCGTTGAGCACGAGGCCGACGCCGAGCGTCAACAGCACCTGGCGCAATTCATGCCCGCGTACGAAGCGCAGCAGGCCCTGGTCGAGGATGAGCCCGGTCACCGCCACCGCCGCCATGGCGGCGAGGATTCCCACGAGGAACGAGCCGGTGGTGGAGGCGAGCGCATAGGCGCAATAGCCGCCCAGAAGATAGAGCGCGCCATGGGCGAGATTGACGATGCGCAGCAGGCCGAAGATCAGCGTGAAGCCCGAGGCCACGATGAACAGCAGCGCCGCGAAGGTGAGCCCGTTCAGAAGCTGGAAGGTGTTGAGCCCGCTCATGCCCCCGCTCCGTCCGACAGGGCATCGGGCCGCTCGCGCAGATACCAGTCATAGATCTGCTCGCCGGTCATGAAGGCGACGTCGTCATAGGCGCGGATGCGCTCCACAGCCTTGCGAAAATAGCGCGCGCGATGGGGCGCGCCCATGATGTAGGGGTGAATGACCAGCGCCATCACCCGCGCGGAATCACGCGAATCCTCATAGATCTGCTCGAACTGGTCCATGGCGCGGTCGTAATATTCGCCCGCTTTGTGATGCTGGATCAGCATCATGGCCACGTCGTTGCATTCCTGCGTGTAGGGGATGTTGACGATGGGCTTGGTGCGGGTCTTCAGCACCACCGGCTCGTCGTCCAGCACCCAGTCGAGCACGTAATCATAGCCGTTCTCCACCAGGAGATCGGGGGTCTCCCATGTCTCGGTCAGGCCGGGGCCGAGCCAGCCGCGCGGGCGCTTGCCGGTATAGTCGGTGATGATCTGGGTGGTGCGGGCGATGTCGTCCGCCTCGTTCTCCACCTTCTGCATGTTCTTCTGGCTGAAGCCGTGGCCGATGAATTCCCAATTGCGGTCCAGCGCCGCGCGGGAAATGGGCTCATAGGCCTGGATGGCCGAGCCGTTGATGGCGAGAGCGGCAGGGATGGCATTGTCGTCGAACACGTCCAGCAGGCGCCAGAAGCCCACCCGGTTGCCATATTCGTGCCAGGCCCAATTGGGGATGTCGGGCATGGGCGCGCCACCGGCGGGCGGCGTCAGCACGGTGCGCGGCATGGTCTCGCGCGGGTTCCATTCCTCGATATTGACGATGATCCAGACCGCCATGCGGGCACCGCCCGGAAGACGCAGCTTCGGGCGCTGGGAAATGGGGGAATAGGAAATGCGCTCGGTGGGCAGCATGGCGGTTCGTCCGGAAGAGGGTCTGGCGCGCCGGCACAGATGGCGCCGGCCATGCAAGCTGCGAGCCGAAGCTCGAGAAAGGCCCGGCGGATCAACCGCCGGGCGGTCCGGTCACACCGGATAGCCCTTGGCGCGCTCGCCTTGGTACCAGTCGTAGAGGTCGTCGCCGTTCCAGAACAGCACGACGCCGAGGCTTGCGGCATAGTCATAGATGGCTTCGAGATATTTGATCCGGTGCGGCTGGCCGGAAATGTAGGGATGGATGGCCACCGCCAGCACCTTGGCCCGTTCCTCGCCTTCCATATGCAGACGGTCGATGGCGTCCTTGAAGCGGGTGAACCAATATTCGGACTCGTGGTGATGCACCGCCATCATGGGGATGTCGTTGTGCTCCACCGTATAGGGCAGGGTGACCAGCGGCCCCTTCTCGGTGTTGATGGTGGCGGGCTCGTCGTCCCACACCCAGTCACCGATATATTTGACGCCCGCTTCCACCAGGATTTCCGGCGTGTCGAGCAATTGGGTGAGGCCCGGGCCGAGCCAGCCGCGCGGCCGCTTGCCGGTGAACTTTTCCAGGATATCCATGGACTTGAAGATCATGCCGCGCGGGTCGTCATGCTTATGCATGGGCATCTGGTCATAGGCGTGGCCCATGAATTCCCAGCCCAGGTCGCGCGCTTGGGCCGCAACGCGGGTATAGTCCTCGCAGACGCGGGCATTCACCGAGAGGGTGGGGCGGATGCCGAGCTTTTCATACAGCTTGAAGAAGCGCCATGCGCCGACCCGCATTCCGTATTCGTGCCAGCTCCAATTGGGCACGTCGGGCAGCAGCGTGACGCCGGTGGGCGGGGGAATGACCTGGCGCGCCATGGGACGGCCAATGTCCCAGACCTCGTAATTCACGATGGTCCAGAGCACGACGCGCGCATCCCCCGGCAGCTTCAGCGGCGGGCGGTCCACGATGGGGGAAAAGGGGGCGCGTTCCCTGGGCTGCATTGTCATTCTTGCGTCTCCGCGAGCGGCTGGAAGGGCGAAAAACTCAGGTGGCCGATGCCTCGCGCAATGCGGCGAGGCTAGGCTTCAGAAGCAGATCGAGCGAGGTGTAGAGAAAGCGGGCGCCGCGCCCGACCCAATGGGCCGCCGTGTCCGCGATCACCGGCAGGCCGAACGGCGTTCCGCGCGCCGCGAGGCGCTGCGTGATTTCGTCCACGGCCGCCACCACTTCGGGGCGCGACGTGTCGCCGAGATAGCCCATGGAATGGGCGAGATCGTTCGGCCCCACCAGGATCAGGTCGATCCCCGGCGCGCCGGCAATCTCGTCCAGGCGGCGATGGCCCTCCACGCTTTCGATCTGGGCGATCAGCAGGAGCGTGCCTTCCCGGCCGCGCGTGGCGGCGCGGGCAATGGCCCGCAGGTCGAGACATTGCTGCGCGGATTCCACCTGCGGCAGCACCAGCCCGTCTATGCCGCAATCGAAATAGCGGGTGAGGATGGCGGCATCGCGCGAGGGCGAGCGCACAATGGCGGACAGGCCATGGGCCTGCGCCGCGCGGGCGAGCAGCGGGACGCTTTCCAGGCTGATGGCGGTGCGCTCGCAGTCGATGAACAGGCAGTCGGCGCCATGGGCCGCGACCGCGTCCACCACCGGCGGGGCGAAGCCGCCCGGGTTGACGGCGATGATGGGCTTGCCCGCCTCGATGGCGGTCTTGGCGTGGCGCGTCATGGGCGCGCTCCCGGGACGGAGGGTGAAAAGCCTGCGGCGCGGGCGAGCCGGGTCGGAACGATGCGGGCCTCAATTCCGAACATGGCGGGGTTCCCGGCGCTGAAATGCGTCTCAGATAAGGTTTGAATACAATCCCTTATCGGTCAAGCGATAATGTATACACATGAGGGCTGTTTTTGAGGCTTTCCCTGCCGCTTTTTTCGGCGGATGCGCTGCAAAAAAGGCAGAACATAAAAGGATTTGGTTCTGCACCAATGTCCTATTGGACCAAATGGCGTGACGTGGCATGAATGTATGGAACAAACCCTATTGCGGTGCAGCACCGCTCGGCTTGGAATCGCTCTCCATGACGGACGCCGCCCTTCGCCAGATTGAAACGGACGAGGTTTCGCCGGAGGCGCGTCCGGCCACGCGGACCTTGTCGGTGGTGGATCGCATCCGCACCGCCGTGCTTGCCGGGGAGTTCGAGCCGGGGACGCGGCTGCATGAAGTGCGCCTGTCCGAGCGGCTCGGTGTTTCGCGCACTCCGATCCGCTCCGCGCTGCAGAGCCTCGCGAGCGAGGGGATGCTCGAATACACACCCAATCGCGGCTATTCCGTGCGCCGTTTTTCGACGGCGGAAATCGTCGATGCCTATGAAATCCGCGCGGTGATGGAGGCGCTCGCCGCGCGCTTCGCGGCTGAGCGGGGCTTGCCGGAGGCCGAGCGGGCCGCGATCGAGCGCGTTCTGGCCGAGGGCGATGAAATCCTCGCGGCCCGCGACCTCGGGGAGGAGGAGAAGCTCGCATACACGGCGGTGAACACCACCTTCCACGAGGCGATCCACAGCGCCGCCCGCTGCCGCATGCTGGGCGACATGATCAGGGTGTGCCACAGCGTGCCGCACTCCTCCCACCGCAACGTGGTGTCCTTCGAGCATATGGACGTGCGCCGCCGGCACGACGACCATCACCGCATCTATGATGCCATTCTCGCCTGCGATCCTTACCGGGCGGAAATGCTCATGCGCGAGCATGTGGCGAGCGTGAAGACGAGCCTCGTGCGCGCCCTGTCCGGCCGCCCCATGGCGCGGCGGGGACGGAGCTGAGCAATATGGGTCCCGCCGTGAGGCGACCGGGACGGACAGAGCGCATGCGAATCCGCTAAACCCGCCCGATCCCCGGGAGGGCACATGGCGGCCAAGACCAACACCACAACGGAGCTGGCGCTCCTGCTCGCGCTCTCCACCCTCTGGGGCGCCTCCTACAGCTTCATCCGCGTGGGCGTGGAAACCATTCCCCCCGTCACGCTGATTGCGGGGCGCACGGTGCTGGCCGGCGCGCTCCTGCTGCTGGTGCTGCGGCTGCGCGGTGTCGGCCTGCCCTGGGATGGGGCCACCTGGCGGCGCTTTTTCGTGCAGGCGGTGCTCAACAGCGCCGTGCCCTTCACGCTCATCGCCTGGGCGGAGCGCAGCGTGGAAGCGAGCCTTGCCGCCATCCTGAATTCCATGACGCCCATCTTCGCTTTTCTGCTGACCTTCCTCGTCGCACGCCACGAGCGCGTGACACCGCGCAAGCTCTTCGGCCTTGCTTCCGGGCTGGTCGGGGTGTGCCTCATCATCGGCCTCGACGCGCTCTCGGGCGTGGGGCGCGAAGTGTGGGGGCAACTCGCCCTGGTGCTTGCGACCGTCTGCTATGGGGCCGCAGCCATCACCGGCAAGGGCTTCAAGGGGCTCGACCCGCTGGTGCCCGCCGCCGGCTCGCTGGTCTGCGGGGCGGCGATGCTGGTTCCGGCGAGCCTCGTGTTCGATCATCCCTGGACGCTGGCGCCGAGTACATCGTCGCTCCTCGCCCTGCTCGGCCTCTCGGTCTTCTCCACCGCGCTCGCCTTCGCCATCTATTTTCGTCTGCTCCAGACGCTCGGCACGGTAGGAGCGACGGCGCAGGCCTATCTGCGCGTGCCCATCGGGGTCGCCATCGGAGTCGTGTTCCTGGGCGAGAGTTTGAGTTCGACCGCCTGGATTGGGCTCGCTTGCATCCTGCCCGGCGTCATGGCCATGACGCTGCCGGAGCGGCGCGCATCCTAGCGTGGTTCCGCTTGCCAAATTGGGGCGCAGCCCGCACAGACATACCCCCATGAGCGCACCCAGGTCCGTCATCGCCCGCACCTCCACCGTGACCGCTGCGACGCTCGGTTCGCGGCTGCTGGGCTTTGCGCGCGATATGGGGACGGCGGCGGTGCTCGGCGTCGGGCCGCTGGCCGATGCGCTGATGGCGGCCCTGTCCTTACCGCTGCTCGCGCGCCGCCTGCTGGCGGACGGCGCCTTCAACGCCGCTTTGCTGCCGGAACTCGCGGCCGCGCGGGACGCAGGCGAGGCGCGCGCCGTTGCCACCGCCGCCTTCGCGCTGCTGAGCCTGCTGCTGCTCGTGCTCGCGGTGATCGGCGCGCTCGCCATGCCGATTGTGATGCTGGTGCTCGCGCCCGGCTTCTCGGAAGAGGGCGCCCGCGCCGCCTTGGCGGTGGAATGCGGGCGCGTTGCCATATTCTATCTGCCGCTCGCGGGTGCCGCGGCAGTCCTGGGCGGGATCGCCAATGCCGCCCATCGGGTGCTCCTGCCGGCGCTTGGCCCGCTGCTGGCCAATGCCGTGGCGCTCCTGGCCATCGCCTATCTGCTGCTGGAGGGCTGGGTGGAGACGCCGCACGCCGCGCGGGTGATGGCGGCGGTTGCGGTCGTTTCGGGCATCGCGCAATTGATTTTGATGGCGATCGCCGCGCGCGGCGCGCCGGCGCGCTTGCGGCTTGCCGGCGGCTTCGCCTTCGGCGCGGCGCGCCGGGTGCTGCGTGCATCCGCCCCGGCATTGTTGTTCGCGGGCCTGCCTCAGTTTCGCCTGCTGATCGTCGCGGCGGTGGTGTCCTCGGTGCCGGGCGCGGTCTCGGCGCTGAATTATGCCCAGCGCCTCATCGATCTGCCGCTCGGCCTCGTGGGCGCGAGCGCGGGGGCGGTGCTGGTGCCGCTCCTGACCGCAGGAGGCAGCGCCCGTCCGGGGACGGAGACCGCGAAGGCCGCGCTGGCGGCGCTCGCCTTCGCGCTGCCGGCAGCGGTCGGGCTGCTGGTGCTCGCCGAGCCCATCATCCAGGTGCTGTATCAGCGCGGCAGCTTTTCCGCGCAGGATGTGGAGACGACGGCGCTGCTCCTCGCGGTGCTCGCCTTCGCGCTGCCGACGCAGGGGCTGGAAAAGGTCCTGTGCGCCGCCGCCATGAGCCATGGATTGACGCGCGAAGCCGAGCGCGCGGGCCTCGTCTCCCTTGCCAATGCGGTGGCCCTCGCGCTCGGGCTCGGCATCGGCCTTGGGCCCGTGGTGGGGGCGAGCGCGGTGGCGATCTCCTCGCTCTATGCCGTGGTGCGCCTGACCCTGGTTCTGTGGAGCGCGGGACATCTCGCGCTCGACCGTGCCGTCTTCCACGCCGCCGGCAATCTGCTGCTCGCGAGCCTCGTCATGGGCGCCGTGGTGGGCGGCCTCGCCTGGCTCTGGCCCGCGCCGCCGCAGGGGCTCGGCGCCGCGCTCCGCCTCGCCGTGCTGGTCGTGGCGGGGATCGCCACCTATGGTGGGCTCTGGCTTTTACAGCGCCGCTGGCTCCGCGCTCGCGCGGCCCATGACGACGGGGGACGTCCATGAGCACCTGCCGCTTCTTCGCCTATCCCACGCGCGACGGCCGCGCTCTGTTCGGCCGCCGCTGGGGCACGCCGAGCCGTTTCCTGCCGCTGGTTTGCCTGCCGGGCCTTACCCGCTCCTCCACCGATTTCGCTGCGCTCGCCGAGGCGCTGGCGGAGCAGGGGCGCGAGGTGATCGCGCTGGATTTTCGCGGACGCGGCGGCTCGGCCTTTGCCCCCTACGCCACCTACAATGTGGTGCAGGAGGCGGACGACACGCTCGTGGCGCTGGAGCAGTTGGCCATTCCGCGCGCCTTGTTCCTCGGCACCTCGCGCGGCGGGCTGGTGATGATGCGCATCGCCGCCGTGCGGCCCGAAGTGATGGCCGGGTCCATCTTCAACGATATCGGCCCGGTGGTGGAGACGGCAGGCATCGCGCGCATTTCCGGCTATGTGGGCCAGCCGCCCGCCCCCGACTGGCCGAGCCTCATCGCTGCCCTGAAGGCCGGTCAGGGCGCCATGTTCCCGCGCCTCAGCGAAGCCGACTGGGACCGCTATGCGCGCCAGATCTATGCCGACGATGCCGGCGTGCCGCGCCTTGCCTATGACCCGGCCATGGCGGAGGCCTTCAAAGCCTTCGACCCCACAAAGCCCTTGCCCACCTTCTGGGACTGGTTCGACGCCATGGCGCCGCAGCGCCTGATGGTGATCCACGGCGCACTCTCCGATGTGCTCTCCCTTGGCACTTTGGAAGCCATGGCGGACCGCCACCGGGGCATGGAGGTGTTCACGGTGGAGGATCAGGGCCACGCGCCGCTGCTGTGGGACGCGCGCACCCACAAGGTGATCGCCGGCTTCCTCGACCGCGCCGATCCCTGACGCGCCGCAAGGCTTGCCGCCCCTCGGATGGCGTGGCATGAGGCGGCCTCGTCTGCGGGCCCTGCGGCCCGCTCTGTCCCAAAGGTGGCGGCCGCGTCCAACCCGGCCGTCGTGAGGAGTTCGCCATGGCGGCGGTCGCGGAACGCGTCTTTTCCGGTGTCCAACCTACCGGCAACCTGCATCTCGGCAATTATCTCGGGGCCATCAAGCGGTTCGTGGAACTGCAGGAGCGCTTCGACTGCATCTATTGCGTGGTGGACCTGCACGCCATCACGGTGTGGCAGGAGCCCGAGGAGCTGAAGCGTCACACCCGCGAAGTGACCGCCGCCTTCATCGCCTGCGGCATCGACCCGAAGAAGCACATCGTCTTCAACCAGAGTCAGGTGTCGGGCCACGCGGAACTCGCCTGGATCTTCAACTGCGTCGCCCGCATGGGCTGGCTGAACCGCATGACGCAGTTCAAGGAGAAGGCCGGCAAGGACCGGGAGAATGTCTCGGTGGGCCTGTTCGCCTATCCCGACCTCATGGCCGCCGATATCCTGCTCTACCGCGCAACCCATGTGCCGGTGGGTGAGGACCAGAAGCAGCATCTGGAACTGACGCGCGACATCGCCCAGAAGTTCAACACGGATTTCGGCCCCTCCATCGCCGCAAACGGCTTCGGCGAGGGCTATTTCCCGCTGACCGAGCCGGTGATCGCCGGTCCGGCGACGCGCGTCATGAGTCTGCGCGACGGGTCCAAGAAGATGTCGAAGTCCGATGCCTCGGATTTCTCACGCATCAACCTCACGGACGATGCCGACGCCATTGCCGGCAAGGTGCGCAAGGCGAAAACCGATCCCGAGCCGCTGCCCTCCGAGGAAGAGGGCCTGAAGGCGCGCCCGGAGGCGGACAATCTGGTCGGCATCTATGCAGCGCTGCTGGACGGCACGAAGCAGAGCGTGCTCGACCAGTTCGGCGGCGGACAATTCTCTACCTTCAAGTCGGCGCTGGTCGATCTCGCGGTGGAAAAGCTGAGCCCCATTGCCGGCGAGATGCAGCGGCTGATGGCCGATGTGAGCGCTATCGACGCCATCCTCGCCGACGGCGCCGCGCGGGCGCGGGTGATCGCCGACAAGACCATCGCCGACGTGAAGGACATTGTCGGCATGGTGCGCGGCTGAGCCTGCTCCCTCAGGCGGCCGCGAACAGCGGCCGCTCGCGGCGCAATTCTTCCAGAATGATCGCCTCGGCCTGAAGCAAAGCCGGGGCGGCCACCTCCGCGCGGCGATAGATGGCGAATTCCACGTCCGGCAGGCGCGGAAGGTCCGGCTCGCGCACCGCGACGAGGTCGGGCCGCACCGCGCGCGAGGTGCGGATCGTGACACCGAGGCCCGCGCCGGCGGCTGCCAGCAGGCCCGGCAGGCTGGGGCTGGTGAAGGCGATGCGATAGGCCCGCCCGGCCGCATTCAGTGCGCTCAGAGCCGCCGTGCGATAGATGCAGGGCGTCTCAAACATCAGCAGCGGTACAGGCTCTTCGGGCGAGAGGCGCAGGCTGCGCGCGGCGATCCACGCCATGGGAACGCGCCCGGCGAGCGTTGCGGGTAGGTCCACGTCCGTCCGCAGCCCGAGTGCAAGGTCGAGGTCGCCCGCCTGGAGATGCTCCAGCATGGCGGCGGTGGCGCTGACCTGGACGGTCAGCGGGGCCTGGGGAAACAGCGCAGCGAGGCGGCTCAGCACGCGCTGCAATGCGGCCTCGCCGAAATCCTGCAAGAAACCGAGGCGCAGCGGATGCGCGTAGCCGCCATGAACGTGCTGGGCGAGGATGCGGTCGTTAAGGTCCAGCAGGCGGCGCGCATCATCGAGAAACGCGGCGCCCCGCGCGGTGAGGGCCACGCCCCGCCCACGCCGCTCCAAAGGCTGGAAGCCGAGCGCGTCCGCGAGCCGGTCCATCTGCAGGCTGACAGCGGACTGGGTGCGCCCCACCCGTTGGCCGGCAGCGGAGATGGAGCCGAGATCCGCCACCGCGACGAAGCTGCGGATCAGATCGAGATCGAGATTGCGAAGCATGGCGGACCGCCCTGTGATTTATATCAGCATAGTCAATTCGTCGATTTCCATAAATCAATTTTTCTAAAGTATCGCGCCGGCCTAGCCTCGTCTCGCGTCCAAAGGAGACACGCCATGCCCATTCTTCAAGTCACGCTCTCCGGCCAGCCGGATCCCGCCCTTTCCGGAACCGTCGCCCAAAAACTCTCCGCGCTCACGGCGCAGATCCTCCACAAGGACCCGGCGCTGACCTCGGTCGCGGTGGCGTTCCTTCCCGCCAAGCAGTGGTTCGTGGGCGGGCCGAGCCTTGCGGACGCCGGGCGCACCAGCTTCTGGCTGGACATCGCTGTGGTGGACGGGACCAACACAAAGGATGAAAAGGCCGCCTATATCGCGGCGGTCTACGCCGCCATGACAGAGTTGCTGGGGGCGCTCCATCCGGAAAGCTACCTCCATGTGCGCGAAGTGAAGGCGGACGCCTATGGCTATGGCGGGCGCACGCAGGAAAGCCGCTATGTGGAGAAGAAGCTCCGCGCTGCATAGGGCCGGCGCCGGTGCGGCCTGTCGGTCAGGCAGGGCGCGAGCATCCTTCGCGCCGGGCGTGCCGGGCGCGGTGGCTGGGGGCGGCGGAGCGCCTCAGCTCTTGAATGTCACCCGCAGACGGCGCGCTTATCAGGCGGCGCCGTGGTCGAGGATGCGAATGGCTTCCTGGAGCGCGGCGCGGGCATGGGCGAGGGTGGCGTCGCGCAGATCGCCGTCCCCCTCCATCGGCAGCGGGCAGGAAACATGCACGTTGGTGAGCTTCAGAAGGCTCGTCGTCGCGCCCGGTTTTACGAACGAAATCACGGCCTTGTCCTGCACGACGTCGATGCTCATGCTGTGAATCTTCATGGCCGACATGTGCGTTCCCCCTCTACGAAGAAGCAATGATTCGGATGATACATGAGCTTTGCCTGTGCTCATCTGGAAAACACAAGCAGACGTTGCGCCGCCAACAGAAAAAGTAAGGGCCGCGCGGCGTGTGCCGCGCGGCCCGTCTTGAATGTGCGGAGCGGGAGGGCGGATCAGAACGCCTTCACCACCTCCTCGGTTACCTTCTTGGCGTCGCCGAACAACATCATGGTGTTGTCGCGGAAGAACAATTCGTTCTCGACGCCGGCATAGCCCGAGCCCATGCCGCGCTTGATGAAGAGCACGGTCTTGGCCTTCTCCACATCCAGGATCGGCATGCCGTAAATGGCGGAGGAGGGGTCGGTCTTCGCCGCCGGATTGGTCACGTCATTGGCGCCGATGACGAAGGCGACGTCGGCCTGGGCGAACTCGGAGTTGATGTCCTCCAGCTCGAACACCTCGTCATAGGGCACCTGGGCTTCCGCCAGCAGCACGTTCATGTGGCCGGGCATGCGGCCCGCGACGGGATGGATGGCGTACTTCACCTCGACACCCTCTTCCTTGAGGATGTCGGCCATCTCGCGCAGCGCATGCTGGGCCTGGGCCACCGCCATGCCGTAGCCCGGCACGATGATGACCTTCTGGGCGTTCTTCATGATGTAGGCCGCGTCCTCGGCCGAGCCGTGCTTCACGGGCCGGGTCTCCACCGCGCCCGCCGGGCCGCCGGCGGTCTCGCCGCCGAAGCCGCCGAGGATGACGGAGATGAAGGAGCGGTTCATGCCCTTGCACATGATGTAGGACAGGATGGCGCCAGAGGAGCCCACCAGCGCGCCCGTGATGATGAGCGCGGTGTTGCCCAGCGTGAAGCCGATGCCGGCCGCCGCCCAACCCGAATAGGAGTTGAGCATGGACACGACCACCGGCATGTCGGCGCCGCCGATCGGGATGATGAGCAGGCCGCCCAGCACCAGCGACAGGATGGTGATGATCCAGAACAGCGGGATCGAGCCGGTCATCACGAACGCCACGATCAGCACCAGCAGCAGCGCCGCGAGGCCGATATTGATGAGGTGGCGGAACGGCAGCATGATCGGCTTGCCCGACATGTTTCCGTTCAGCTTGGCGAAGGCGATGATGGAGCCGGTGAAGGTGATGGCGCCGATGGCGACGCCCAGACTCATCTCGATCAGCGCCTGGCCGTGGATCGCCCCCGGCAGGCCGATGCCGAAGGCCTCGGGCGCATAGAGCGCGGCGGCCGCCACCATCACCGCGGCAAGGCCGACCAGCG
>JASBUY010000413.1 GCA_030147645.1 Aquabacter sp.
TCATGGGGCGGATCACCACCTGACCCTTGATGGCCACCGGACGCTCCTCGATGCGGTGCATGCCGAGGATGCCCGACTGCGGCGCATTCAGGATCGGGGTGGACATCAGCGAGCCGTAGATGCCGCCGTTGGTGATGGTGAAGGTGCCGCCCTGCATCTCCTCGATGCCGAGCTTGCCGTCACGCGCCTTGCGGCCATAGCCGGCGATGGCCTTCTCGATTTCGGCCACCGACATCTGGTCGGCGTCGCGCACCACCGGAACCACGAGGCCCTTCTCGGTGCCGACCGCGATGCCGATATTGTAATAGTTCTTGTAGACGAGGTCGGTGCCGTCGATCTCGGCATTCACGGCCGGGATGTCCTTCAGCGCCGCGATCACCGCCTTGGTGAAGAAGCCCATGAAGCCGAGCTTGGTGCCGTGCTTCTTCTCGAAGGAATCCTTGAACTGGCTGCGCAGGCTCATCACCGCGCTCATGTCCACGTCGTTGAACGTGGTGAGCATGGCGGCGGTGTTCTGCGCATCCTTCAGCCGCCGCGCGATGGTCTGGCGCAGCTTGGTCATCTTCACGCGCTCTTCGCGGGCCGCGTCTTCCGCCGAGGAGGCGACACGGGGCACGGAGACCGGAGCGGGCGCGGCAGAGGCACCGGCCGCGACGGCGGCGAGCATGTCGCCCTTGGTCACGCGGCCATCCTTGCCGGAACCGGCGACGCCGGCCGGCGAAACGCCGCTCTCAGCGGCGATGCGGGCGACGGCGGGGCCGTTGTTCGCGGCGGCAGAAGCTGGCGCGGCGGGCGCTGGCGCTGCGGGCGCAGGGGCGGGAGCGGCAGCCGGGGCCGGTGCGGCAGCAGCCTTGGGCGCCTCGGCGGCGGCGCCCGATCCGGCGCCGATGGAGCCGAGCAGCGCGCCGACGCCGACGGTCTCACCGTCCTTGGCGACGATTTCGGAGAGGACACCGGCGGCGGGCGCGGGCACCTCGACCGTGACCTTGTCGGTCTCAAGCTCAACCAGAGGCTCGTCGGCCTTCACCGCATCGCCCGGCTTCTTGAACCACTTGCCGATGGTCGCCTCGGTAACGGATTCGCCCAGCGTGGGCACGCGGATTTCGGTCGCCATTACATCTGCCCCCGGTGGGGCCTCCCTACACGTCCTCGGACACGCCGCTTAAAGACCGGCGCAAAAGAAGCGACGGAACCGGCAGCACCTCATAGGTGAAGCCGAGATCCGCCTCGATCACCGGGTCCTTCGAAAGAAGGTCCCTTGCCTCGTCGTCATCCGCGACCTCCACCAGCGCCATCCCCCAGGCGCCGGCGGGATCGAAGACGGGACCCACCGCGAGGGCGCGTCCCCGTTCGGTCTGCGTCAGCCAGAAGGCGCTGTGCGCCGCCATGGCTGCCTTCTCCGCCGCATCGGCGTCGAAGGGAAAGCTTGCTCTGCGATGGCGCAGGCGAAGCAGGAAATAGGGCATCAGCCCAGGGCCTCCTCCAGGAAAGCCTTCAACTGCGCCAGATGCTTGGACATGAGGCCGGTGGCGGTGGCCGCCGAGGCCGCACGGCCCTCATAGCGCGGACGCTTATGGGTGGCGTGGATATTCTCCAGCACCCATTCCAGATACGGCTGCACGAAGGCCCAGGCGCCCTGGTTCTTCGGCTCTTCCTGGCACCAGACCATCTCCGCGCCCTTGAAGCGCGAGAGGATCTGCACGAGGCTCTTCAGCGGGAACGGGAAGAGCTGCTCGACGCGCAGCAGGTAGACGTCGTCGATGCCGCGCTTTTCGCGCTCTTCCAGCAGGTCGAAATAGACCTTGCCGGAGCACATCACGACGCGGCGGATCTTGTCGTCCGCCACCAGCTTGATGCTGTCCGTGCCGGTCTCGGCATCGTCCCAGAGCAGGCGGTGGAACGAGGTGCCGGTGGCCATCTCGTCCAGCCGCGACACGGCGCGCTTGTGGCGCAGCAGCGACTTGGGCGTCATCAGGATCAGCGGCTTTCGGAACTCACGCTTCATCTGACGGCGCAGGATGTGGAAATAATTGGCCGGCGTGGTGCAGTTCGCCACCTGCATATTGTCTTCGGCGCAGAGCTGGAGATAGCGCTCCAGACGGGCGGAGGAATGCTCCGGACCCTGGCCCTCATAGCCGTGCGGCAGCAGGCAGACGAGGCCCGACATGCGCAGCCACTTGCGCTCGCCGGACGAGATGAACTGGTCGAACACCACCTGGGCGCCGTTGGCGAAGTCGCCGAACTGCGCCTCCCAGAGCACCAGGGAATTGGGCTCGGACAGGGTGTAGCCATATTCGAAGCCGAGCACGGCCTCTTCCGAGAGCATCGAATTGATGACCTCGTATTTGGCCTGGGTCTCGGAGAGGTGGTTGAAGGGCTTGTAGCGCGCCTCCGTCTCCTGGTCGGTCAGCACCGAATGGCGCTGGGAGAAGGTGCCGCGCTCGCAATCCTGCCCGGACAGGCGCACCGCCTGGCCTTCCATGAGCAGCGAGCAGAAGGCCAGCGCCTCGCCGGTCGCCCAGTCGATGCCCGCGCCTTCCTCGATCGCCTTGCGGCGATTGTCGAGGAAACGCTGGATGGTGCGGTGCGGCTGGAAGCCCTCCGGTACGCGGGTGATCTTCTCGCCGATCTCCTTGAGGCGGTCGAGCGGGACACCGGTGTCGCCGCGGCGCGGGTCGTCATCCTCATGGATGGCGCGCATGCCGGCCCAGCGGCCGTCCAGCCAGTCGGCCTTGTTGGGCTTATAGGCCTGGCCGGCTTCATATTCGCCTTCAAGATGGTCGCGCCAGGCGGCGCGCATCTGGTCGATCTCGCCGGGCGCGATCACGCCTTCCGCCTCGAGCTTCTTGGAATAGAGCTCCAAGGTGCTCGGCATGGCGCGGATCACCTTATACATCTTCGGCTGGGTGAAGGCGGGCTCGTCACCTTCATTGTGGCCGAAGCGGCGATAGCAGAACATGTCGATGACGACAGGCTTGTGGAAGCGCTGGCGGAACTCGATGGCCACCTTGGCGCAGAAGGTCACGGCCTCGGGATCGTCGCCATTCACATGGAAGATCGGCGCCTCGATCATCTTCGCCACGTCGGACGGATAGGGCGAGGAGCGCGAATAGCGCGGATTGGTGGTGAAGCCGATCTGGTTGTTGATGATGAAGTGAATCGACCCGCCGGTGCGGTGACCCTTCAGGCCCGACAGGCCGAGGCATTCGGCCACCACGCCCTGACCCGCAAACGCGGCGTCGCCATGGATCAGCAGCGGCAGCACCTTCACGCGCTCGGCGTCCTTGAGCTGGTCCTGCTTGGCGCGCGCCTTTCCGAGCACCACGGGATCGACGATCTCGAGATGCGAGGGATTGGCGGTCAGCGAGATATGCACCTTGTTGCCGTCGAACTCACGATCCGACGAGGCACCGAGATGGTATTTCACGTCGCCTGAGCCTTCCACGTCGTCGGGCGCCCAGGAGCCGCCCTTGAATTCGTGGAACAGCGCGCGGTGCGGCTTGCCCATGACCTGCGTCAGGGTGTTGAGGCGGCCGCGATGGGCCATGCCGAACACGATGTCCTGCACGCCGAGATTGCCGCCGCGCTTGATGATCTGCTCAAGCGCCGGGATCAGGCTCTCGCCGCCATCGAGGCCGAAGCGCTTGGTGCCGGTATATTTGACGTCGAGGAACTTCTCGAAGCCTTCGGCCTCCACCAGCTTGTTCAGGATGGCGCGCTTGCCCTCGCGGGTGAAGGAGACTTCCTTGTCCGGCCCCTCGATGCGCTCCTGAATCCACGCCTTCTCCTCGGGCGAGGAAATGTGCATGAACTCGACGCCGATGGTGCGGCAATAGGTGCGACGCAGGATGTCCAGCATCTCGCGCACGGTGGCGAATTCCATGCCGAGCACGTGGTCGATGAAGATCTTGCGGTCGAGATCGGCCTCATAGAAGCCGTAGGAGGCGGGATCGAGCTCCGGCGCCTCGCGCGGTGGGGTCAGGTGCAGCGGGTCGAGGTCGGCGTGCAGATGACCGCGCATGCGATAGGCGCGGATCATCATCAGCGCCTTGACGGAATCGCGGGTCGCCTGCTGGACGTCCGAGGCGGTCAGCTCGATGCCCTTCGACTGGGCCGAGGCCTTCACCTTGTCGGTGACCTTCTTCTCCACCTCGCCCCAATTGCCGTCGAGGGCGGAGACCAGTTCGCCATTGGCATGAACCGGCCAGTTGGCCTTCTTCCAGGACGCGCCGCGCGCGTTCTGGACCACCTGCGCGGGCTCTTCCTTCAGCGCGGCGAAGAAGCTCTGCCACTGCGGATCCACTGAGCCGGGATCGCTTTCATAGCGGGCATAGAGATCTTCTATCCACTGAGCATTACCTCCATAAAGGAAGGAGGTGGAGAGAAAGAGGTCGTTCTGTTCCGCGCGCGACATGGGTTCCATCCCGGTGGCGATCCGAGCCGAAGCATTTCAAAGCGCATGTTGCGCCCAAAACCAAGCCCAAAAGCCAGCTTAAGTCATGAATCTGGGTTGAGCGTCGCCTGCGCGGCGCCGAACCGGTGCTCCGCGCCGCCGGCAAACGGCCACGGCGAGGAGCGGTTTGATAGATATCCCTCGCAAGGCCCCTTTACGAACCCTCCGGCCAAGCGGGGGAAGCATGCCTGCCCTGCAGGACACACGCCCCTGGTTAACCGGCAATTTTGACCTGCGAGTGTCGATGCCCCCATGACGGAGGCGGGAATGAAAACGGGCCACTCCGAAGAGCGGCCCGTCGAGGATCAAGAAGGCGCCGGGTTCAGCCCTTCAGCACTTCCACCAGCGTCTTGCCAAGGCGCGCCGGGGAGGGAGACACGCGGATGCCCGCGGCTTCCATGGCGGCGATCTTGTCTTCCGCGCCGCCCTTGCCGCCGGAAATGATCGCGCCCGCATGACCCATGCGCCGTCCGGGAGGGGCGGTGCGGCCAGCGATGAAGCCGACCATCGGCTTCTTGCGGCCGCGCTTGGCCTCGTCCTTCAGGAACTGGGCGGCGTCTTCTTCCGCCGAGCCGCCGATTTCGCCGATCATGACGATGGACTGGGTCTTCTCGTCGGCGAGGAACATTTCCAGCACGTCGATGAATTCGGTGCCCTTCACCGGGTCGCCGCCAATGCCCACCGCCGAGGTCTGGCCCAGGCCCTCCTGCGAGGTCT
>JASBUY010000446.1 GCA_030147645.1 Aquabacter sp.
GCGGGGCGGCGGGGGGGGTACGGTTCCCCGGGGGGTTGGGGGGGGGGGGGTACGGGGGCGGGGTGGGGGGGGGCCGGGAGGCGGGGGAAAAATGGGCTGCGCATCTGCCGCGACTGCTGTGAGGGCCACAGAAGCGGGGACGATAGCGGCCATCCCCAATAAGGTTCCAAGGAAGCGTCTGCGAGACTGCATGGGCAATTCCGTTGTGCAATGGACGAAAAGGCTCACATGCAAGGACGGCCGAATGGAGAAGGAAGTGCGGCGAAGACGCGACCCCCGCATTGGGGATCTCGCGAATCCTGGACGCGCTCTCTAAAAGAGGAGGTCATGGTGAGCCCGTCGGGATTCGAACCCGAGACCCCATGATTAAAAGTCACGTGCTCTACCGGCTGAGCTACGGGCTCACTGAGGGCGCGTTGGTATTCCGGGGGCGGCGCAGGGTCAAGGGCGTGCGGCCATAAAACGCCGTAGCCCGCACGTGCCCTGCGCAGGCATTGACCCTAATACCGTGGGCGCGCACCATCCGCGCAAGGAGCGAAACATGCCTGTGATCAATCGCCTTGCGGATGCCCTGGAAGAACTGACCGCCTGGCGGCGGCATCTGCATGAAACGCCGGAGCTGATGTACGACCTGCCGCAGACGGCGGCGTTCGTCGCGGAACAGCTCACAGCATTCGGCTGTGACGAGGTGGTGACCGGGCTCGGGCGGACGGGCGTGGTGGGCGTGATCAAGGGGCGGAGCGCGGGCCGGGCTATCGGCTTGCGGGCGGATATGGATGCCTTGCCCATCACGGAAATCACCGGTGCACCCTATGCGTCCAAGCGTCCCGGTCTCATGCATGCCTGCGGTCATGATGGGCACACGACCATGCTGCTCGGCGCCGCGCGCCATCTGGCGGAGACGCGTGCCTTCGCCGGCACGGCCATCGTCATTTTCCAGCCGGCAGAGGAAGGCGGAGCGGGCGGAAAGGCCATGGTGGAGGACGGACTGATGGACCGGTTCGCAATCGAGGAAGTGTTCGGCATGCACAATCTGCCCGGACTTCCCCTCGGCCGGTTCGCGCTGCGGGACGGCCCGATCATGGCCTCGGCCGATCATGTGGAGATCACGGTTGAAGGCAAGGGCTCCCACGCGGCGAAGCCCAATGAGGGCGTGGACGTGGTGCTGGCCGGCGCGGCCATCGTGACCGCGCTCCAGCAAGTGGTCTCCCGCAATCTCGACCCGCTGTCCTCGGGGGTCGTCTCCATCACCATGTTTCATGCCGGCGAGGCCGACAATGTGCTCCCGCCGCGTGCCGAACTGACCGGCACGCTGCGCAGCCTCGGTGCCCATATCCGCCAGCAATTGCGGGACCGGGTGCAGGACATCGCTGTGACGGTCGGCGCAGCCTATGGGGCGAAGGTGACCGTCAAGCTGGTGGAGGGCTATCCGGCCACTGTCAATCATTCCGCGCAAGCCGCCTTTGCGCGCGAAGTGGCGGAAGAGGTCGCGGGCGCGGCGAATGTGGACGGTGCCGCGCCGCCGCTCATGGCTGCCGAGGACTTCGCCTACATGCTGGAGGCGCGGCCCGGCGCCTATGTCTTCATCGGCAATGGCGAGAGCGCGGGGCTGCACCACCCAGCCTATGATTTCGCCGATGAGGCCTTGCCGCTCGGGGCGTCCTATTGGGTGCGTCTGGTGGAGCGGGCGCTACCGCTCGTCTGACTGCAGCGAGCGGCGCAACAGCCGGAAGGTGAGTTCGCCGTTCTCGATGCTCTGCTGCTCCAGCACATGCCCCGTCTCATGGGCGAGGTGCGGGATGTCGATGGCCGCCATGGGGTCGGTGCAGCGCACCACCAGGCGAGTGCCCGGATTCGCCCGCGCCAAGGCCCTGCGGGTGTGCAGGACGGGCAGGGGGCATTTAAGCCCCCTGAGATCCAGATGCAGAGTCTCCCGCGCTGCGTCCTCGGGGCACATTGCACGCGTCGCCGTCAGGCCGCCTGGTCCTTCAGGCGCGCAAGGCTCTCCTCGCGGCCAAGAACCAGCAGAACGTCGAAGATGGGCGGCGAGGTGGTGCGGCCGGTCAAGGCGGCGCGCAGCGGCTGGGCCACGGCGCCGAGCTTCACACCCGCCGTCTGGGCATAGGTGCGCACCGCCTCCTCCGTCGCCTCGGCCGTCCATTCGGCGGCCGAGAGCGCGGGCAGAAGTGCAGCAAGGTGGGCGCGGGCCTCGGGCGTCAGAAGGGCCGCCGCCTTGTCCTCGATGGGCAGGGGGCGCTCCGCAAACAGGAATTCCGCATTGTCCAGCAATTCCACCAGCGTCTTGGCCCGCTCCTTCAGGCCCGGCATGGCGGCGAGCAACTGGGCGCGCCGCTGCGGGGTGAGGCGCGCGAGCCGCGCCTGCGCGTCGGGAAGATGGGGAATCAAGGCCTCAAGGGCGCCGAGCAGCTCCGCATCGTCGGCGGCGCGCATATATTGTCCGTTGAGGTTTTCGAGCTTCTGGAAATCGAAGCGCGCCGCCGAACGGCCCACCCGGTCGAGATCGAAATAGCGGACCATCTCCTCGGTGGAGAACAGTTCCTGGTCGCCATGGCTCCAGCCGAGCCGCACCAGATAATTGCGCAGGGCGGCGGGCAGGTAGCCCATGTCGCGATAGGCATCGACCCCCAGCGCGCCATGACGCTTGGAGAGCTTGGCCCCGTCGGGACCGTGAATGAGCGGGATATGGGCCATGGCGGGCACGTCCCATCCCATGGCGCGGTAGATTTGCGTCTGGCGCGCCGCATTGGTGAGATGGTCGTCGCCTCGGATGATGTTGGTGACGCCCATGTCATGGTCGTCCACCACCACCGCCAGCATATAGGTGGGGGTGCCGTCGGAACGCAGCAGCACCAGGTCGTCCAGATCCTTGTTGGGGAAGGTCACGGTGCCCTGCACCTGATCCTCGATCACGGTCACTCCGTCCTGAGGCGCGCGCAGGCGCATCACCGGCTGGCGATCCGTCGGGCGCTCGGAGGGATTGCGGTCGCGCCAGCGCCCGTCGTAGCGCGGCGGGCGGCCTTCCTTGCGCGCAAGCTCGCGCATCTCGTCCAGCTCGGCCGGCGTGGCATAGCAGGGATAGGCATTGCCGCGGGCCACCATCTCGGCCACCGCCGCCTGGTGCCGCTCGGCGCGGGCGAACTGGTAGATGACC
>JASBUY010000453.1 GCA_030147645.1 Aquabacter sp.
AAGGTGCAGTTCGACCTCGACCCACTGATCGAGATCCGGGGGAGTGCCGACGAAGCGGGAACGCACCAGGCTCGACACGATGGGACGCCCGCGGCGATCGACGTAGTGGGCGCTCAAACAGGCTCGCCCGCCGCCTCGTCCTCCGCCGGCGGGCGGTAAGGGGAGAGAAGCCCGAGCACATAGGCGGAGCCCACCGTCGCGGGCAGCGCGATGAAACCGCCTATGAACACCCAATAGGTCGGCAGCAGCAGGAACGACGCCCCGGTGGTCAGCGCCGCGACGCCCAGCACCAGGCCGAGGCGCCCGAACGCGTAGGGCAGGCGCTTGTAATATTGCGAGACGAGATGAACGACGATGGTGCGCGCCACCTGCGCCACCAGGGTCGCGGCGATTGCCCCCTCGACGCCGTGGCGCGGAATGAGCAGCCAATAGAGCGTCACCACCACCACCGCGCCAAAGGCGTTAGTGGCGAGCGGGATGAAGCCGTCCTTGCGCAGATAGCTGCCCAGCTCCAGCAGGCTTGACGTCTCCTGCACCGCATAGATGACGGCAATCCAGGGGATGAAATAGATCGCCGGGTGATAGGCGGCCGGGGTGAGAAGCTGCACCACAAGCGGCCCGCCGAGCGACACGGCCACGGCCGCCGCGATGATGATGACGAGCCCGATGCCCACCACATGGGCGCTGCGCGGCACCCCATGGGGCTCGTAAAGCACGATGAAGCGCTTGGGGAACCACCACATATGGAAGGGCTGGAGCAGCACAGCCGTCATGGCGCCGAGCCGCACCGCCACTCCGTAGATGCCCAGCTCCGCCGTGCCCACCGCGTCCGCCAGGAACCAGCGGTCGAGGCTGCCGAGGGCGAACATGGCGAGGGCCGAGAGCAGGAGGGGACCGGAGAAGAGGGTGAGCGGCCACCAGTCGATGCCGCGCACGCGCACGCCGGTCTCCCGCAGCACGATCACCGAGACGGCGGCACCCTGGGCGACGGCGGCGACCGCCCCGGCCGCGAGGACGCCCTTCAGCCCGAAGCCCGAGACCAGAAGCGTCGCCGACAGGGACGCGAACAGCAAGGCGCGGACCAGCGAGACGGAGAAGAAGAGACCCGCCTGACCCCGGATGCGCATCCAGGTGAGGCCGACGCCGAGAATGCCTTCCATGGAGAGGGTTACCACCAGAAGGCGCACCTCGGTTGCATCCGGGTTGCCGGGCAGGAGGCGTGCGATCTCCCCCGCGCCGAGGAAGCCCAAGGCGGCGAGGACGACGGTGGTGAGGATGGAGACGGCATAGATATGGGCGCAGACCTCGCGCCGTTTGTCCCACCCCTCGGCGGTGCCGACGAAACGGCTGAGCGTGGTGGGAAGAGCCAGGCCGAACACCACCGCGCCCACATCCGCCAGCGCGAGCAGCACTTCCAGGCGGCCATACTCGCTGACGGACAGGAAATGGGTATTGACCGGCAGCATGACGAGGCTGACGGCGCGGGTGGCGATGAGGCCGAGCGCGTAGAACAGGCTCTCGCGCAGGGGGCCGGGGGTCCAGAGGCGCGAGGCGCGGGCGATGAGGCGGGAGAGCATGGTGTCCTGTTCAGCTCCGCCCGGGGCCGAGCATGCGCCGCGCGAAAGCCTGAGCCTCGCGCGCGAAGCGATCCGGGCCTAAGCGCTGGGTGGCCGCCGCGCGGGCGGCCTCACCCATGCGCTCGACCAATGCAGGCTCCTGCGCCAGCCGGCCGATCGCGGCCGCAAATCCGATCACATCCGCGTCGGCCACCAGGAAGCCGGTGACGCCATCCTCCACCGCCTCGCGGACCCCGCCCACGTCGGACGCGACCACCGGCAGGCCCGCGCCCATGGCTTCGAGGATGCCGAGCGGGAAGCCCTCGGTGTGGCTCGCCAGAAGGCTGATGTCGAGGGCCGCATAAAAGCGCGGCATGTTCGCCTCGAAGCCGGGGAAGACGAACATGTCCCCGGTTCCCGTCTCCGCCATAAGGCGTTCCAGCCCTGCGAAGCGGGCCCGGTGGGCCGCCTCGTCCCGATGGTCGCCCACCATGAGGAAGCGCAGGCGCGGATGGTGCGCCTTCAGCAGTGCCGCCGCCCGGATCACGCTCTCATGGTCCTTCTGGGGATGGATGCGCGCGGCCATGCCGAGCACAAGCGCGTCGGCGGGCAGGCCATAATGCGCCCGCGCCTCGGCGCGCGGGTAAGGGGTCGGGGGCAGGGCTGCGTCATACAGGATGTCGGCCGCATCGGGAGGGCAGGGAAAATCCTGTTCACCCATGGTCGCGCGGGAAACGAAGACGAACCGCTCGACGCCCTTCAAGAGCCAGCGTTCCACCGGAGCAAGGCGGGGGTGGGCACAGCGTACATGGCTCGTGGCGCGCGCGCCCGAAAGCCGCGCCGCCTGCGCGGTGAAATAGGCGCCGGCAAGGTCGGCCCCATGGACCAGGCCCACCTGCCGCCGCGCGAAATCCAAGGCGAGGCGGGCGACATTGGCGAAATAGGGGAGGGGGTTCGCCTTGCGCGGCGCGATCTGATGATAGCGCGCGAGGGGAAAGCCTTGGTCGCGCACGAGGTCCGCGACACTCTCCGCGCCCGGCAGATGGGGGACATAAATAACATTGTCGAACCCGCCGGCACGCAGGGCTTCGGCAAGGCGAAGGGTCGCGAGTTCCGTGCCCCCGACATTCCCCCAGGGCAGGATATGAGCAATGGCGCGCCTCGGCATCGCCCACCGGTAGGGGGCGCCGGGCGCAGCGTCAAGCTTCGCGCCCGCGGCGCGCTGCGGTCAGAAGTTTTCCAGCAGGCGCTCGATATAATCGAGTTCGATCTGCGGTCGCGTCGTCTGCTCCAGGCGCCGGCGCAATTCCTCGAGCACCTGGCGCGCGCGCTGCACGTCCACCTCCTCGGGCACCTTCACTGAATAATCGTCGCCATAATCCCGGTTGCGCAGGGGGCGCCCCAGCGGATCGGTGCGCTGGGCTTGCTCGCCCGAGGGGTTGCCGGGGCCGGGACCATCGGACCCGCCGGGCTGGCCTTCCGCCATCGCCTGTGCGCCTTGGCGCAGGGCCTGGAGCGCCCGGCCCTGGGCATCAAGCGCGCCTTGACCATTGCCTTCGCCCAGCGCCCGCTCGGCATCGCGCATGGCTTGCTCGGCGCGCCCGAACGCCTCGCCGGCCCGGCCGGCGGCGTCGCCCTCGCCCTGCCCCTCGCCGTCCTGGGGCTGGCCGTCCTGGCCCTGCTGCTGCGGGCCCTGCTGGCCTTGTCCCTGTCCCTGCTGCATGCGGCGCAACTGGTCCAGCATGTCGCCGAGCCGCTTGCGCAGTTCGCCTTGTCCCTGCTGCAGGTCGCCATACTCGCCCTCGCGGCCCTGCTGGCCGCGCTGACCCTGCTGACCTTGCTGTCCTTGTTGGCCTTGCTGCCCCTGCTGGCCTTGACCTTGGCGATAGGTGCGGTCGCGCAGCCGCTGCTGCTCCTGGATCATGGCGCCAAGCTCGCCCTGCTGCTGCTGGCCCTGCTGGCGGCCGGCCTGGCGCGAGCCGGGACGCAGATTGTCCATCATGGCCTGAAGCTCATCCAGCATCTGGCGGGCCGCATCGCGCGCGCCGGAGCGGGCGAGATTTTCTATGCGGTCCATCATGCGCTGGAGGTCCTGGGGGCGCAGGACACGCGTGTTGGGATCGAGCGGGCGCGCATCCGTCCCGCCGTCCCGCCGGGCCTCCTCGGCCAGCTGGCGCATCATCTTGTCCATAGCGGCGCGCAGATCCTGCATCAGCCGCTGGATCTCCTCGTCGCTCGCGCCGCGCTCCAGCGCCTCGCGCAGCGCCTCCTGCGCGGCCCGCAGATCGCGCTGGGCGTCCGAGAGATTGCCGTCCTCGATGGCGAGGGCGATGTCCCAGAGATAATCAACGACGCCCTTCAGGTCGTCGTCGGTGCGTGCATTGCGCAGCCGCCAATAGGCGGAGCGCACACCGAGATATTCATTGGGCGCGAGGCCGAACTTGTCGGGGGCGAGCGTGAGGCCGGCGAGCACCCCTTCCACTTGGTTGCGGGCAGCCACATCGAGCGCGAGGCGGCGACGCTCTTCCACCAAGGCGCGCGCCAGAGGCTTGGAGAAACTGCGGGCGGGCAGGCGGAAGGTCTTGGTCTCGCTCACCGCCTCCTGCCCCGCCTCGTCCCGGGCCTTGAGGGTGATGGCGACCCGGGCGCCCGCCCAGGGATGGGCAATGAGGTCCTTGGAGGCTTGCGTGCCTGTCTTCGCGCCCGGCGCGGGAATGGTGAGGGCGAAATCGGGGGCTGGGATCAGCGGCTGTCCGGCCTTCGGCTCCGGCGCACCGGGGCGCGGGAAGAAAGGCCGCTCCGGCGGCAGCGGAGCGAAGGTCGCCTGCGCGTCCTTCACGCCATAATCGTCCTCGATCCGATAGGTCAGGACGAGCGCGTTGCGCGGGCCGGTCTGCGGATCGCGCACGAAGGAGATGGACGGCGCATGGTCCGCGCTGGCCGCAAAGCGCCAGAACACCGAGCGCCGATCCGGCCCGGTCGCGCTGACGCTGCCGGCATCCGAAATGAGGAACCGCCGCTCGCTGGCGCCGGGAGAAGGCGGCCGGGCGGAATCGGGCGCCGCTTTCTGCTCGATGATGCCGCCGTCGATCTTGAGGTCGCCGTCATCCAACCCCACGGTGCGAACGACCAGCGTGCTGCCGGCCGGCACCGAAAGGGCCGCCGCCTGGGTCTGGTTGGGATCGTCCGAGCGCAGGCCCGGAAGCACGACCGGCGGGCGGCCCGTATAGGCCGGCGGGTCCACCCAGGCATCGAGCCGGTAGGCCTTGGGCGTGACGACGCCGCGCCAATCGAAGGCAGCCGTCAGCCGGGACAAATGCTCGCCCGGAGCAAGGAAGAAGGTGGCGACCAGGGCCAACACAGCCAGCG
>JASBUY010000355.1 GCA_030147645.1 Aquabacter sp.
GCGCTATTCCGCCCTCGTGGACAAGGTGCGCGCCGCCGAGGCCGCGCGCGCGCCGGGCCGCAGCGGGCTCACCGAGGCGGTCGCACGCAACCTCTTCAAGCTCATGGCCTATAAGGACGAATATGAGGTGGCGCGGCTCTACACGGATGGCGAATTCCTGAAGCAGGTGAACGCCGCCTTCGAGGGCGATCTCTCGTTCGAGTTCCACCTTGCCCCGCCGCTGCTCGCCCGGTCAAAGGACGGCGCGGAGCCCAAGAAGCGCCGCTACGGCCCGCGCATGATGAAGCTCTTCGAGATTCTGGCGAAGTTCAAGGCCGTGCGCGGCACGCCGCTGGACGTGTTCGGCTACAGCGCCGAGCGGCGGACGGAGCGGGCGCTCATCAAGCAATATGAGGCGCTGGTGGGCGAGATCACGGGCGCGCTCACTTTGGAGAACCACGCTTATGCCGTGGCCCTGGCCTCCGTCCCCGACAAGATCCGGGGCTATGGCCCGGTGAAGGAGCGGCACCTGACGGCGGCCAAGGCGGAAGAAGCGGACCTCTTGACCCGCTTCCGCGCCCCGCCGGCCGCGCGCGACGTGGCGCAGGCGGCGGAGTGAAAAGTCACGGCGTGATGCGCACCGGATAATCGAGGCGCATCACCTTGGCTCCGCCGAAACGGCTTCCATAGGCGGCGGTAATCTCGCCGATCTTGCCGAGGGCGTCCGGCGTATTGGGGTGAAGGATCAACAGCACCCGCACGCCCGCCTTTCCTGTGGGGGTCAGCGTCGTGGCGCTGAGTTCCGTGACGTTCGCCGCGAAGCGCGGGCGCACGGTGTCGGCCATGAAGCTGCTCCATTGCTGCTCGCTCACGCCTTTGCCGTCCGGGCTTTCCAATTCGAACCGCAATTGGCTTTCGAGCATCACGCTGTCGGCCCAGGGGCTCGCCTGCCAGCCGGGCGTCGGCGAGGGAGCGGGCGATTGGGCGCGGGCGGGCTGCGGAAGCACCAAAGCAAGACCCGCGGCGGACAGCAGGCTAAGCAGCACAAGACGTTGCGACATGACCGGCTCCGAAGGCTCCCTCGATGTTTTCAGGCATGGCCCTCGCGCACGCGGGGTCCGCCTGCGGCAGAATGCTCTCTGCCGCAGGCATAAAGCACACCGCAGCCCTTGCCTACGGTGCCACGCGGACGCCCTTGATTTGCCATGCTTGCTCTTCTAAGTGAGAGCGAACGTTCATTCGCAAGTTGGGTGTCATGGGCATGGAGGGTCCCCTCACGGGGCAGCAGGAGCATCGGGCCGAGCAGCGCCGCCGCATTCTGGCGGCCGCCGTCGCCTGCTTCAGCCGCGACGGCTTTCACGGCACGTCCATGCAGAAGATCTGCGCCGAGGCCGGTATGAGCCCGGGCGCGCTCTACCGCTATTTTCCCTCCAAGGAATCCCTCATCGGCGCCATCGTCGAAGGCGAGCGGGCCGAGCGCGCGCAGCTCATGGATGCGCTCGATAGCGCGCCGACCTTGGCGGACGGACTGAAAGAATGCCTCGACGTCATGCTCGCGCCGGAGATGGGCCTCCCCTCCGCCGCTCTCGGGCCAGAAGTGATGGCCGAGGCGATCCGCAACGAAAAGATGCGCGATGCCCTGGAGCCGCTGGAGGAGGAGACGCGCGCGCGCATCATCCTGTCGCTGGAGAAGGCACGGGCGCGCGGCGAGGTGGATCCCGCCCTCGATCTTGAGACCTTGAACATGGTGCTGAACATGATCGGGGACGGGTTGGTCCTGCACAGCCTGCTACACCCCGAATGGCGCCTCGCCGACCGCACCGAGGCCATCACCGATCTGATCCAGCGCATGATCGCGCCCCGTACAACGGAGCGTGATGCATGATCGCCCGCGCCACTGCCCGAAATCCGTCGCATCCGCACTCCATCACCCTCTCCTCCGTCAACTGGAACTGCGTTCCCATGGTCCGCTTCGCCCGCATCGCGGCTGTCTCCCTCCTCGCGCTCGGCGCGCTGTCCGCTCCTGCGCTCGCGGCCGACCCCGTGCCGGCGGATGAGAAGGGCTTGGCCGTCAGCGTCACCCATCCCCAGAGGCGGGAATTGTCGGACACGCTGCTGGTGACCGGCTCGCTGCTGCCGCGTGAGGAAATCCAGGTCGGGCCGGAAATCGAGGGATACCGCCTCGTGGAACTGCTCGCCGAGGTGGGCGACAAGGTGGAGAAGGGCCAGGTTCTGGCGCGCCTCTCGCGCGACATGCTGGATGTGCAATTGGCCCAGAACACTGCCAATGCCGCCAAGGCCAAGGCCACCATCGCCCAGCAGAGGGCGCAGCTCGACCAGACGCTGGCCCAGGAGGCCGAAGCCTCCTCCGCCGTCGATCGCACCCGCCAATTGCGCAAGAGCGGGGTTGCCTCGCAGGAGCAGTTGGACGAGCGCGAGCGCGCCGTGAAGGTGGCCATTGCCCAAGTGGCGGCGGCCCGCGAAGCGCTGGCGGCGGCCGAGGCGGACGCCAGTTACGTGGCGGCCCAGGGCGCGGAAATCCAGCTGCGCCTCGCGCGCACCGACATCCGCGCGCCCGAATCCGGCGTGGTGCTGGCACGCACCGCGCGGATCGGCGCCATCGTACTGTCCACGCGCTCCGATCCCCTCTTCACCATCGCCCGTGACGGCGCGGTGGATCTGGATGCCGAGGTTCCCGAGGCCACCATGGCGCGGCTCCAGGTCGGGCAGACGGCAAAAGTGACGCCCGCGGGCTTTTCCCATCCCGTGGAGGGTCAGGTGCGCCTCATCGCGGCGCAGGTGGACAAGTCCACCCGCCTCGGAGAGGTCAAGATCGCGCTCGCCGACGATCCCCATCTGCGGCCCGGCACCTATGGGCGCGGTGTGGTGGAACTGGGCCGTCGCGACGCGCTGACCGTGCCGCTCTCGGCCGTGATGTTCGACGCGGAGGGCGCCTATGTGATGGTGGTGGAGGACGCCACCGTGCGCGAGCGCCGCGTCACGGCGGGATTGAAAGGGCATGGGCTGGTGGAGATCACCGCCGGCCTGAAGCCCCAGGACGTGGTGGTGGTGCGCGCTGGCGGCTTCCTGCGCGAAGGGGACCGGGTGCGTCCGGTCATGACCACTGGCATCAGCGCCAGCACCGCCCCGGCGGGAGCGCGCTGATGGCCCTGAACATTTCCGCCTGGGCGATCCGAAAGCCCATTCCCTCGCTGGTCCTGTTCGTGGTGCTCACCGCCCTCGGCATCGTGCATTTCCGCGCCATGCCGGTGACCCAGATGCCCAATATCGACGTGCCCATCGTCATGGTCACGGTCTCCCAGCCCGGCGCCGCGCCGAGCGAGTTGGAGACGCAGGTCACCAAGAAGATCGAGAATTCCATCGCCGGGGTCTCGGGGGTGAAGCACATCACCTCCTCGATCTCTGAGGGCGCCTCCGTCACCACGGTTGAATTCCATCTGGAAACGCTGGTGGATCGCGCGGTCAACGACGTGCGCGACGCGGTGACCAAGATCCGCACCGAGCTGCCACAGTCCATCGACGAGCCGCTGATCCAGCGCGTGGACATCGAGGGCGCGCCCATCGTCACCTATGCGGTGTCTTCCGCCAGCCTTTCGACCGAGGAATTGTCCTGGTTCGTGGACGACACGGTGGCCCGTGCGCTCCAGGGCGTGCGGGGCGTCGCCCAGGTGAAGCGCCAGGGCGGGCAGGTGCGCGAAATCCGCGTCGCGCTCGACCCGGATCGGCTGATGGCGCTCGGCGTTACCGCCGCCGAGGTCAGCCGCCAATTGCGCGCCACCAATCTCGACGTCTCCGGCGGGCGCGGCGAAGTGGGCACGCAGGAGCAGTCCATCCGCACGCTCGCGGGCGCGACCACGGTGGAGGAATTGGGGGACACCCGCATCGTCCTCTCCAATGGCCGTCATGTGCGCCTGAAGGACCTCGGCACGGTGACCGATGGGGCGGAAGAGGCGCGCAGCTTCGCCCGGCTCGACGGGCGCCCGGTCGTCGCCTTCGGCATCTACCGCGCCAAGGGCTTTTCCGACGTGGTGGTCTATGACCGGGTCGGCGAAGAGGTGAAGGCGCTTGCCGCCGCCCATCCCGACGTGACCTTCGCCATGATCGACACCACGGTGCGCTACACCAAGGCGGATTATGAATCCGCCATGCACACGCTGATCGAGGGCGCCATCCTCGCGGTCATCGTGGTGTTCCTGTTCCTGCGCGAC
>JASBUY010000358.1 GCA_030147645.1 Aquabacter sp.
AATTCAGGCAAAGGCTTGAATTCTCTTGTTCGCCGAGCCTCGTATCTTGAGTCACTCGGGAGGCGGGCCGCGTTCCCCCTCATGGCCGTTGCCGCGCGGACCCAAGTGATCTCTGCGCGCGAAAGCTAAAACTTCGAGCCCCATAACAAAGATAGAATAATTCCATAGTCACGGCGCAATCTTGTTCCGCTTCCGACGGCGTGTTTAGGGTGTGCCGGGTGCAAACGGGGGCGCTGCTTTGGCCCCTGCGCCAATCCGGCCAGCCTTGGGGCGCCGGGTCGTTCATCAGGGGAGTTCAATCATGCGCGCGCCTTTCGCCGCCGCTGCCTTTGCCATTGCGGTGGGCCTGTCCGGCCCCGTCCTTGCCCAGGCGCCAGCGGCGCCCGCCAAATCCGACGCTGCCGTCAAGCCCGGCGCGGCAAAGCCTGCCGCGGGTCCCAAAGCGCGCGACGTGGTTCTGCATTATGCCGACCAGGCGCAGGCCATGTATCAGAATTCCTATCTCGCTGCGGTGGAGATGCAGACGGCGATCAACGCCTTCATCGCTGCCCCGAGCGCGGCCACGCATCAAGCGGCCAAGGATGCCTGGAAGAAGGCGCGCGACCCCTACCAGATCACGGAAGGCTTCCGCTTCGGCAATCCCATCGTCGATGAATGGGAAGGCAATGTGAATGCCTGGCCGCTGGACGAGGGGCTGATCGACTATCTCGACAAGTCGCGCCCGCAATCGTCGGACGAGAACCCGCTTTACGCGGCGAATGTGATCGCCAGCAAGACCATCCGCATCGGTAAGAAGACGGTGGATGTGTCCAAGATCACGCCTCAACTCCTACATCAGCTGAATTCAGCGGCGGGCGTGGAATCCAACGTCGCCAGCGGCTGGCACGCCATCGAGTTCCTGCTGTGGGGCAAGGATCTTCACGGCACGCAGCGTGGCGCGGGCGAGCGTCCCTGGACCGATTACGACACCAAGGCCTGCACCGGCGGCAACTGCGAGCGGCGCGCGGAATACCTCAAAGTCGCGACCGCCACGCTGATCGCGGACTTGAAGGACATGGCGGATGCGTGGGGCCCCAAGGGCAAGGCGCGTGCCGCTCTGCTGAAGAAGAAGGACAAGCCTGCGCTGGCGGTCATCTTCACGGGCATCGGCTCGCTGTCGTACGGCGAACTGGCCGGCGAGCGGATGAAGCTCGGTCTGCTGCTGCATGATCCCGAGGAGGAGCATGACTGCTTCTCGGACAATACGCACAATTCGCACTATTACGATGAAGTCGGCATTCAGGATATCTATTACGGCCGCTTCACCAAGATTGACGGCTCCACCATGAGCGGACCTTCCGTGGCCGACCTCGTGCGCGCCGCCGATCCCAAGGTGGCCGACGAGATCGACGCCAAGATGGCCGCGGCGCTTGCCGCCCTCAAGGCCATCAAGGACACCGCCGACAGCGGCGAGATGTTCTACGACATGATGCTCGCGGACGGGAACGAGAAGGGCAACAAGATGATCCAGGACGGCGTCGACGCCCTGGTGGCCCAGGCCCATGCCATCGAGCGGGGCGTCGCGGTCCTGAAGCTGCAGATCAAGGTCGAGGGCTCCGAGAGCCTCGACAATCCCGAGGCCGCCAAGAAGAAGTGAGCCGCCGGGAGATGGACCGCCGACGCGAAGCGCCTTCGGGCCCCCCGCGCCGGCGGGCGAGAGCCTGATCCGATCAGATGGCCTCATCTGATTGGCGACACGTTCTCCAAGGCCAAGCCGGGTCGGGGTGAAGCTCCGTCCCGGACGCACCAGGGGCCGCGCGGGGCGCGGACGCAGGAATGATTTCACGGCGTGGATTGATGATGAGCGGAGCGGCGGCGGGCCTTGTGGCGGCCATGCCTTCCGCGATCGGGCAGGTGCCCTCCGTCGACACGCTGCCGCCGACCGCCCCGGTGAAGCGCATCGCCTTGTCCGCGGGCGAGATGGATGTCCGCCTGCTCGGCGCCGACAAGCCGGCGACGCGGCATTTCTGCGCGTATGACGGAACGCCCTTCAAGATCTTCCGGTTCGATCGCGGGACGCGCCTTGCGGTGGACTTCACCAACCGCCTGCCGGACCCCACCACGGTCCATTGGCACGGAATCCGCGTTCCCAATGTGTCGGATGGCGTGGCGCCGCTGACCCAGGAGGTGATCCAGCCGGGTGGCAGCTTCAGCTACAATGTGCCGCTTCCCGATGGCGGCTTTTATTTCTTCCATCCCCATTGCGACGAGACCGGGCAGGTGGGCCGCGGCCTGTTCGCTTTGCTGGTGGTGGACGATCCGGAGGAGCGCAAGGTCAAGTTCGACGCCGAGTGCTTCATCGTGGTGAAGGATTGGCGTCTGGCCGAGGACGGCCAGTGGATGGACATGAGCACGGATGACGGCGCCGCCACCGCCGGCACGTTCGGCACAGTGCGGGCCACCAATGGCAGCGTGATTCCACCGCGCGTCGAGGTGCCCGCTTATGGCGATGCCCGCGTGCGGGTGATCGTTGCGGACGCCACGCGGGTCATCGACCTCGGCACCGATCATGATGATGCCGCCCTCATCGCCGTGGACGGACAGGCCCTGCTGCCTCCGCGTGTGCTGGACAATCTGCCGGACGGAATCTGGCGGATGGGTCCCGCCATGCGGGCCGACCTCCAGGTGCGCATGCCCGGGCCGGGCCAAGAGGTGAAGGTCTATGATTACCGCACCGGCGAGCCCTATCTGCTGACGACCTTGGTGGCGGTGGACAAGGGCCTGAAGAAGACCGCGTTCAAGCCCAAGGCGCTGCCCGCGTCCACGGCGCCCCAGCCGGATCTCGCGCGCCCGACACCACTGGACTATCTGGTGCAGGTGTCAGCCGGCCCGACCATCGTCAGCCCGCCTTTGCCCGCCGATGATCCCTTGGCCAAGGCGTTGGTGGATTCGCTGTGTGTCGGAGCCAAGACCCATTGGGCCATCAGCCGGGATTCCTGGCCGACCGACGAGGCGCTCCGCCTGCCGCCGCCGCTCAGCCAATTGTCCAACGGGACGAGCTATGTGGTGACCTGCACCAATGTCACCAAGCATGTGCATCCCATGCACCTGCACGGCCATGTCTTCCGCGTGCTGTCCTCCTCCAAGAAGAAGGGGATGCCGCAATATCTGGCGGACACGGTCATCGTCGAACCCAATGAGAGCGTGCAGTTCGCCTTCAAGGCGGTGAGCGGCAATTGGGTGTTTCA
>JASBUY010000480.1 GCA_030147645.1 Aquabacter sp.
TTTAACGAACTGTGGTAAGGACAACATGTATGAAGATCATTCGACGCGGTTCCGCGGCCTGGCAGGGCGGCATCAAGGACGGGAAGGGCGCCATCTCCACCAAGAGCGGTGCGCTCGATGCTTATCCTTATGGCTTCGCCAGCCGCTTCGAGGGCAAGCCCGGCACCAATCCCGAGGAACTGATCGGCGCGGCCCATGCCGGCTGCTTCACCATGGCCCTGTCCCTGATCCTGGGCGAAGCCGGCCTCACCGCCGAGCATATGGAAACCAAGGCCGACGTGACCCTGGTGAAGCAGGACGATGGCTTCGCAATCACCGCCGTCGCGCTCACGCTGCGCGCGAAAATCCCCGGTGCGGACGACGCGACCTTCCAGGACCTCGCTGCCAAAGCCAAGGCCGGCTGCCCGGTCTCCAAGCTTCTGAAAGCGGACATCACGCTGGACGCCGCGCTCGTCTGAGCCGGTCCGGGTACCCGGCCCGCTTCGCGCGGGCCGGGTCGCCCTACGGTTTCGTGCCCCCCGCGCCTGTGCCATGGTCGCGCCTGGATGCGGCAACGGGGCGGGGCCATGGCGACGACGATCGATGCGCAGGCCACGCCTGCGCCGCGCGGGCTTGTGCCGCTGCTGCTCACCATCGTTCCGTTCAGCCAGATTCCGCTGGACGCCTATACGCCGGCTTTGCCGGAAATGGTGCGCTCGCTCCAGGCCGACCCCGCCGCCGTTCAGAACACCGTCACCGCTTACATGCTGGGCATGAGCCTCGCGCTCATTCCCGTGGGCCTGGTCACCGATGCGGTGGGCCGGCGCGTCACCCTCTTCGCCGGCATGGCGCTGCTGATCGCCATGAGCCTCGCCTGCGCGGCCGTGAGCGATGTCAATCTTCTCCTCGCCCTCCGCTTTATCCAGGGCATGGGCGGATGCACCTGCCTCGTCGTCTCCTATGTGGTGGCGGCCGACTGCTTCCGGGGCGCGCATCTCACCTCGGTCTCCGGTCTGTTAGGCGCGGCCTGGGGGCTCGCGCCGGTCCTGGCCCCGGCGGCGGGGGGTGTGCTCGCAGATTTCGTCTCCTGGCGGGTCATCTTCCTGCTGATCGGGGGGCTCGCGAGCCTCGTGGCGGTGATCGCCTTCTTCCGCCTGCCGGAAACGCTGCCGCCCGCGCGCCGTATCCCCATCGATCTGCGCGCGGCGGGCGCCGTCATCGCGACCGCGCTGCGCAACCGCCTGTTTCTGTGCTTCACGCTGATCTTCGGCGCCATGGCGAGCGCGCAGCTCGTCTTCGGCGTGGTGGCGCCCTTCCTCTACCAGGAGGGTCTCGGCTTCTCGCCGAGCGGCTACGGGCTCATGGCGCTGCTGCTCGGCGGGGTGAATCTGGCGGGCGAACTGGGCTGCTCCTATTTCGCCAAGCGCACCACGCCCCAGAAGCTCGGCTGGACCTCCTACGCCCTGTTTCTGTCGGGAGCGGTGGGGCTCGCTGCGTCGGGGGTGATGTGGGGCGCGGGCCTGATCTCCATCACGCTCGGCGGCGCGCTGGTCCTGCTCGGCTGCGGGGTCCTGTGTCCCATGATGTACGGGATGGCGCTCGGTCTGTTCGAGCGCAATCTCGGCCTGCTGGGCGGGCTCATCAGCGCCATCTGCTATCTGTGCGTCAGTGGCGCCATGGTGGCGGCGGCGGTCCTGCCGGAAACCAGCCAGGCGCCCATGGGCGCCCTCTATGTGGTCTTGGGCCTCGTCGCCGGCGCGCTGCTGGCCCTCGCCCTGCCGGGGGCGAAGGGCGCCGGGCATCCCTGATCGATCAGGCGGGTTCCCGCTGGGCGCCGCACAGCTTCTCCCAGCGCGCATTGCGCTGCGCTTTCTGCGCCGGGCCGCAATGAATCAGGCCATGGATGAAGTCCAGCTTCTCCATGACCGGCTTGGACAGCACGAACGGGTAAAGATCGGGCTGGCCCATGGACCGATTGACACTGTTGAGCGCGACCGTGAGCGGCACCCAGGCATCGACCAGATCCGCCGCGCTCGCGGCGGAATAGGGGTCGAAATCCACCGTAACCGTCAGGTCCTCCGCCTCTTTCAGGCGCGGGCGAGTGCGGATGCCGAAGGCGGAGGCGGTCTCCAGTGCGTCCGTGATGTGGAAATAGTGCGCCCAGGTCTCCGCGAAATCCTCCCAGGGATGGGCGGTGGCATAAGAGGAAATATAGGCGTCCTGCCATCCGGCGGGGGCGCCTTGCTGGTAATGGCGCTGGAGGGCCGCGCCATAATCGGCACGGTCATCGCCGAAGATCGCGCGGCAGCGCTCCAGCGTTTGCCAATCCGAGGCGACCAGCTCGTCCCAGAAATAATGCCCCAGCTCATGCCGGAAATGGCCGATCAGCGTGCGGTAGGGCTCGTTCATGGAGGTGCGGCGGCGCTCGCGCTCGGCATCGTCCGCTTCGGAAATATTGAGCGTGATGATGCCGTTGTCGTGGCCGGTCATCACGCTTTCGCCGGGCGCGGTCTGCTCGTCCGAGAGGAAGTCGAAGGCGAGGCCGTGCTGGGGGTTTTCGAGCCGGTCCTGGACCGGCAGGCGCCAGCGCAGGATCGAGTAGAAGACATAGCGCTTCGCCACCTCGATCCGCCGCCACAGGTCGCGATTCTGCGGCCGCCCGAGGTCCGGCACCGTCCGGTTGAACCGGCAGGCCGGGCAGAACGCGTCGCCCCCCTCCGGCACCAGCCAATTGCACACCTCATGCTCGGCATTGGCGCAAAACAGGAAGCTGCGATGGGGCGCCGCAATGCTGCGGAATCCGGCGCCCTCCGGCTCCAGCGCCACCATGCGGATCTCGGCCGGCAGGAAGCCGAGGCGCGCCCCGCAATTGAGGCACGCCCCATTGTCGAAATAGACCGGATTGCCGCAGGACTGGCACTCGAACAGCTTCATCTGCCCCTCCCGGGAACAAAAAAGGCGCGCCGTCATGCCCGGTCACCCGCGCGCGTGGTTTCACTGCGCAGAAGCGGGGAACAAGGCGGGTATATGGCGCGCAAGGGTCGGAGCTAAAGACGGTGTAAGGGGTAATAAGTTCCCTTTTCTCGTCGCAAAGAGCGCGGTTTAGAGCGCGCGGGCGGCGGCCAGCACCTCCTCGGCGTGCCCGTCCACCTTCACCTTCGGCCAGGCCCGCGCAACCTTCCCCTCGGCATCGATGAGCAGGGTCGCGCGTTCTATCCCCAAATATTTTCGACCATACATGCTCTTCTCGCCCCAAACGCCATAGGCCTCCAGCATGGCGGTCGACTCGTCCGAAGCCAGCGGAAAGGCGAGGTCATATTTCGCCCTGAACTTGTCCTGCGCCCCCACCGGGTCCGCTGACACCCCGACAATCGCCGTATTGGCCGCCTCGAATTCCCCCCGCAAAGCGTTGAACGCCATGGCTTCCTTGGTGCAGCCGGGGGTATTGGCCTTGGGATAGAAATAAAGCACCAGCTTACGGCCCTTGAAATCCTTCAGGGACACTGTCCCGCCGCCATCCCGCGGCAGCGAGAAATCCGGCGCTTGGGTGCCCTCGGCGGGAAAAACCGGCATCTGCCTTCCTTTCGACGTGACTGCGTCATACCGGCTGGGCTGAATGCCCTTGCCTGATGGCGAGGATGGTACATTCTGCGCCGCTTGAAACCCGGCGCGGGGGCGCCTCGGCGGGGCCAGAGGATCGGGTGAGGATGAAGGACGATACGGCGGAGCTCAAGCCGAAGGGCCGACATGTCCGCCATGGACGCCTGCATGGTATCGCGGGGGCTTTCGTTCCCCGCGGCCGGTTGGCGCGCATTGCTGTCTGGAGCCTCGTCTGGCTGGTGGCCCTGGGAGGGATCGCCGCGCTGGTGGTCTACGGGCTCGTCTCCACCGGGGTCGTCACCGCGAACGTCGCCACCCCCTATATCGAGCGCGCCATCGAGGACCGGCTCGGCGGCCAGTATGACGTCCAGCTCGGCTCCACCACCGTCGAGACCATGAACCACGGCGCAACCGCCGTGGTGGTGCATGACATCAAGGTGCTCGGGCCGGAAGGGGAGCTGATCGCGGCGGCGCCGAGCGCCGAGGTGGAGCTGGACGGCAGCCTCCTCACGCTGTCCCCCAAGGCCCGCCGCGTCGATCTCGTGGGCGCCGAGATCTATGTGAAGATCGCCGCTTCCGGCGTGGTGGCGGTCTCCACCGGGCAGGGCGCAAAGCCCCTCACCTCGAAGCCTCTCCCTCTTCCTCCCGCCGATTCCGCGCCGGCTCCCGGCGTCACCTCGGATGCCGCCGCCGTCGCGGCGCAGGCGGCGAGCCGCACCGACCCCCTCATGCTGCGCACGCTGGCGGGCTGGCTGAACGACCTTGAGCTGGCGGGCTTCAACGGCGCGCTCCAGGACGTGGGCATGAAGGACGCCACGCTGCGGGTGGAGAATGAATCCAGCGGCAAGAGCGTCACCTTCCAGCACATTTCCATCCAGCTCGCGCGGCCCGCTCAAGGCGGGGCGGTGCTGAACTTCACCTTCCAGGGGCCGAGCAGCACCGCGACCATGGTGGCCACCATCGGCCCCGTGCGCGATCGCGAGCGGGCGCTCGATCTGGTGCTGAA
>JASBUY010000481.1 GCA_030147645.1 Aquabacter sp.
GATAAGCATTCAGATCCACCACCGGCTGAGCGGCCGTGAAGGCCCGCCAAAAGAACAACGCCGCGCCGAGCAGCGCGGCGAGCGTGAAGGCGCTGATGGTGCCGGACTGGAACCAGTCGTCCTTGGCGCCCTCCTCCAGCACATATTCAAGGCTTCCCAGCATCACCGCCATGCCCGCGAGCCCGGCCACATCGAACCGCTTCAGCAAAGAGAAGTCCGGTTCGTCGAAATCCACCAGGAACCAGCACAGCAGAGTCGCGGCGACACCCGGCACCAGATTGATCAGGAACAGCCAATGCCAGGAGAAGAGTTCGGTGAGATAACCGCCGACCGTGGGGCCGATGGTTGGCGCGAGCGTCACCACGAGGCCCACCAGCGCCATGACCGGCGCCTGACTCCGTTTGGGGAAGATGGTGTAGGCGGCGGCGAAGGCGGTGGGGATCATGCCGCCGCCGATGAAGCCCTGAAACGCGCGATAGGCGATCATCTGTTCCACGGATGTCGCGGTGGCGCAGAGCAGGCTCGCAAGCGTGAAGCCGGCGGAAGACAGAGCGAACAGGTAGCGGGTGGAGAGCGCGCGAGCGAGGAAGCCCGACAGCGGGATCATCACCACTTCGGCGATGAGATAGGCGGTCTGGACCCAGGAAACCTCATCCGCGCTGGCGGAGAGCCCCGCCTGGATTTCGGACAGGGACGAGGAGACGATCTGGATGTCCAGGATCGCCATGAACATTCCGAAAATGAGCGCGAAGAATGCGATCAGCCGGCGCGGCGTGACCTGCGGCTCGCCCGGCGCCGATCCTGAGGCAGCGGCCATGGCTCAGTGTCCCGGTGCCGCCGCGACTTTTGCGTTGGCGGCCGGTTCGGTGCGGGTGTCCACGGTCGCCTCCACCGACAGGCCCGGGCGCAGGAGCCCGCTTGCGATGACCGCCTCGGGAACGCGAATGCGCACGGGGACGCGCTGGACGATCTTGGTGAAGTTGCCGGTGGCGTTTTCCGGGGGAAGCAGGCTGAAGACCTGGCCCGCCGCCGGGGAAATGCTCTCCACGGTCCCGGCGATGGGATGGCCGGGATCGGTGTCCAGCACCAGTTCGACGCTCTGGCCGGCCCGCACGCGGGCGAGTTGCGTCTCCTTGAAATTGGCCTCCACATAAGCGCCCGTATCGGAGACCAAGGCGGCGAGCCGCTTCCCGGCGGAGACATAATCCCCCACCTGAACCGCCTTGTTGCCCACCAGCCCGTCGAACGGGGCGCGCAAGGTCGTGGCGTCGAGGTCCAGTTGCGCCTTGGCGAGGGCGGCTTCGAGTTCGGCGCGCGTTTGCTCGGCTTCCGCGCGCTGGGCTTTCAGAACATCGAGATTGGCTTTGGCAGAGGCGAGCGCGGCGTGCGCGGCCAAGGTCCCCGCGTGGGTCTTGTCCCGGTCGGCGCGCGCCGCATCGAGGGATTGCTGGCTCGCGAACTTGTTCTGGGCGAGCCGCGTGGTGCGATCAAAATCGGCGCTGGCGCGGGCCTCGTCGGCGGCGGCGGACTCCATCTGCGCCTGCGCCTGGTCGATGCTGGCGAGACCCGCTTCCGCCTGCTTGGCAAGCCGGGCGATGGTCGCGTCCTGCGTGCCGATGCGGGCGCGGGCTTGGTCCACCGCGACGCGATAGTCGCGGTCGTCCAGTTGCACGAGGATATCGCCCGCTTTCACATGGGAATTCGCCACCACCGGCACGGCCACCACATAGCCCGGCACCTTGGGGGCGACGACGGCGATGTCCGCGCCCACATAGGCATTGTCCGTGGACACCTGGAACCGCCAGGTCGTCCAGTAAGTCACCCCCGCCCAGCCGAGACCCGCCACGAGGACAGCCGCCACGCCGAGCAGAATCTGCCGCCGACGTCCGCGTCCCGACTTTGCCGCGGCAGTGCCCGCCTCCGGACCCGCCGGCGACGTGGAGGCGGGTTCAGACGCAGCTTGCGGCGCAACCGTGGGGGATGGGAGCGATGAAGCAGGTTTGGTCTCGATATCGGTCATGATGTCTCGGAGCGGAATGAGGGACGCTCGGGCCGATCTTGGCCCCTCGCGCGGGTTCGCCCCGAAATCTCGAAAAGACCGCGTCGGGCAGAATGAGGGCCGCATGCGCGCCCGTCGGACCTGCCGAAAAAGGGGGAGGGAGAAGGACGGGGGCGGTGTCCTTCTCCCTCCAGCGCCGGCCGAAAGCGGGTTGCGGTCCGCGTCCGACCGAACGGTTCGGTCAATGACCATTTGTGTACGCCATCCCCGGACCGGCCGCAAGATCGAACTGAACGGTTCGGTCATTTTTTTGCCTCCGGCCTGTGGCGGATATAGACAGGGCGGGGGGCAGATGCGCTAAATCAACGGCGCAGACGCGCGCGGCCCCCTGCTCGATCGACCGAGCCGCGGGTCCGCGGCCGGAACGCAGGATTGGACCCCATCGTGTCGGACACGCTCGTTCAGGACATCATTTCCGCAGCCGGGCAAGACCCGGAGAAGCGCAGTCAGATCCTGACCGGCGCGCGGGAAGTTTTTCTGGAACGCGGCTTCGACGCGGCGAGCATGGGCGACATCTCGCGCGCCGCCGGCGTCTCCAAGGGCACGCTCTACGTCTATTTCAAAGACAAGGTCGATCTCTTCACCGCCCTCATCCAGTCGCAGTGCGGCGAAACCGCCGAATGCACTTTCGTTCTGGATGCCTCGGGCGACATTGCCGAGGCGCTGCGCAAGCTCGGCCACTCCTACGTGAATATGGTGGTGCGCCCGGACAATATCGCCACCCTGCGCATCGTCATCGCCGCCGCCGGCAAATTTCCCGAGATTGGTCGCGCCTTCTACGAGGCCGGCCCTGGACGGGGCGCTCGCCGCCTCGCCGCCTTTCTGCAGGCCAAGGTCGCGGAAGGGGATCTGGAGATCGCGGACGCCGACCTGGAGAGCGCGGCCAACCAATTCCTTGCCTTGTGCAAGGAGGCGGTGGCCATGCCGATCCTGGTGGGCGGGGCCACACCTCCCGACCCCGAGCGCACCGACCGGGTCGTCTGCCGGGCGGTGAGCTTCTTCCTCAAGGTCTATGGCACGCCGCGCCTGTCGAGCCGCGAGGCGACCGCCGCGCTGGTCTGACGCCCTTCAGCCGCGCATCAGCGCTGTGACATGGGCGGCGGCCGAGGTGGCGAGCCCGTCCAGGTCATAGCCTCCTTCCAGCACCGACACCACGCGCCCGCCGGCGGTCTTGTCCGCCACGTCCATGAGACGGCGGGTCACCCAGCCGAAATCCGTATCCACGAGCCGCAGCGAGGCGAGCGGATCATTCTTATGGGCATCGAAGCCCGCCGAGATGATCAGCAATTCCGGGGCGAAGGCTTCAAGGCGCGGCAGGATGCGGTTTTCAAATGCTTCCTTGAACTTGTCCCCGGCATCGCCCGAGCGCAGCGGAGCGTTGACGATGGTGTTGGCGGCGCCGGTTTCGGTGACGGCGCCGGTTCCGGGATAAAGCGGCATTTCATGGGTGGAGGCGTAGAGCACGCTGTCGTCCGCCCAAAAGATCTCCTGCGTGCCATTGCCGTGATGCACGTCGAAATCGACGATTGCGACCCGGTCGATGCCATGGACCGCCTGCGCGTGGCGTGCGGCGATGGCGGCCTGATTCAACAGGCAGAAGCCCATGGGCCGGCGGGTTTCACAATGGTGTCCCGGCGGGCGCATGCAGACGAACGCATTGTCCACCTTGCGCGCCACCACCTCATCCACCGCATAGCAGGCGCCGCCCACCGCGCGGGTCACCGCTTCCCAGCTTCCGGGCGACATGACGGTATCGGAATCGATGCGCACCAGCCCTTCGTGGGGCGAGGCGGCCGCCATGGCGTCCACGAAATCCGCCGGATGCACCCGAATGATGTCCTCGCGCTCGCCTTTCGGCGCGCTCTCGCGCAGCAGCGGGGCGAATTTCTCCTGCTCGAAGATGCGGTCAAGGGCCTTCAGGCGGTCCACCCGTTCGGGATGACCGGGAGGGGTGAGGTGCAGCAGGCCTGAAGGATGGGTGATGAGCAGGGTGGACATTTGGCGTCGCGCCTCTCGTGGGTGGATCTCTTGGAGATCTTCTTGGGCAGGATGTTCCTGACATACCATATTCCAAAAGCCGCCCAAGGAATTTGACGCCGATCAGACGGCCTTGCGATTTTCGTTCACCGTTCCGAAGGCTTGGACCGTCACAGTGCGCGCAATCCAAGGGAGGAATGGCCATGGGAGCGGAGCAACAACGCACGGCCCTGATCACCGGCGGGGCTTCCGGCATCGGCGAGGCCTGCGCCGCCGCCCTCGCCCAGGCAGGCTGGCGTATCATCGTCAGCGATCTGCGCGCCGAGGCCGCCGAGGAGACGGCGAACCGGCTCGGCGGCGAGGCACTAACGCTGGATGTGGCGGACGCGGACGCGATCGAGGCCGCAGCCGAGGCGGCCGAGCGGCGCTTCGGCCCCATTTCCGGCCTGGTCACCAGCGCTGGCGTGCTCCAGCCGCCGACACCTCCGGAAGCCTTTTCCGCGCGCGACTTTGACCGCGTAATGGACGTCAATCTGCGCGGCACCTATCTGACCGCCGTGGCGTTCGGAACGCGCATGGCGCGGCGCGGACACGGCGCCATCGTCACCATCGGCTCCGTCACCAGTCTGCGGTCCGTACCGCTCCACGCTTATGGCCCCTCCAAGGCGGCGGTCGCCGCGCTCACCCAATGCCTCGCGGCGGAATGGGGACGCTCGGGCGTGCGGATCAACTGCATCTCCCCCGGCTATGTGGCAACTCCGCCGCTTCAGAGAGCCATCGATGCCGGGCAGCGCGACCCCCGCGCCCTGGAGGAAGCCGCCGCCATGGGCCGGCTGGTGCGGGCGGAGGAGGTGGGGCAGGTCGCCGCCTTCCTGCTTTCGCCCTCCGCGAGCGCCATCACCGGCGTCAATCTGCCGGTGGATTGCGGCTGGCTCGTCGGGGCGCATATGGGAACCTATGGCGGCGTTCCGGCCGCGCGCACTTGAGAACCAAGCGCCACACCAGCCTCGCGCAACCTTTGCTGCCAATCTTTGGAAGAATTTCGGACTTCCGGAAGTCTGTGCGCAAAATGCAATCTGCAAAGACAGCATTTTGCGCTATGGGGAATGGCAGGGCGGCGGTGTTGGGGGGCTCGCGCAATGCATCAGTTGAATGAGGCTCAACTCGCCGACGCGATCGCGGCGAAGCAATTGACTCGGCTTGAACATGCTTATGACGCCGCCGTGCAGCAGATGAGCGGGCCTCAGAACGGTCTGGTCGCGCTGGTGCTCGGTGTGGGCGTTGCGCATATGGGCGGTGCCCCGGCGGTGGTGGCGGCGGCGATTGCCGTTTATTACGCGTTCCGCACGGCGCTTTGCGACATGCAGGCCCGGGCCGAGGCCCGCCGGGTATCCAAGATCGTCAAGCACCCCCATGTCCAGAGCCTGATGAGCAAGGTGGCCGCCAATGCGCCCGCCTCGCTCGCGAGCCAGAACGGCACCGCTTGGCTGATCCAGGAGCCGAAAGGCACGCCGGGCTTTCAAGTGTTGAAAAAGTTCGAATATCAGCGCCACCGCCGCAGCCTGATGTCCACCGGGCGCATGCTGGATGAGGTGAGCATCTCCACCGACAGGATCATTCACCGCCGCTATATCGGCAAAGAGGGCTTCACCCTCGCGACCCACAAGGTCCGCTGGTCCGCGACGCGGCGCCGGCAGGCGCGCAACTGGCGTCCCGGCACACCCCTGCCCGACACCGCCTTGCTGAATGTGGATTTCGCGGCCGTGGAAGCCGATTACCGCGCGAGCCGCTTCCTCAAGGGCGACGGCACCGGCTTCAAACACTGAGACGCCGCAGCCGGCTCTCCCAAGCTCTCCGCCAGAGGCTGCCAAAGGCGTGCCAATGCTGTTGATGACGGCGACGCAGCACCGCAGGCGGCGGCGCAAAGGGCGTTATGCAGCAGCGCAATGGCTTGCAGGCCCTACACCCCCTAAATGAGACACGATGCAAAGATCAAAAGGTGATCCCGTGTCCGCTCTCGAACTCGGCCTCGACACGTTTGGTGACGTCACCGCCGCGCCGGACGGCACCCTTCTTTCCCATGCGCAGGTGATCCGCGACGTTTTGGAAGAAGGAATTCTCGCCGACACGGTGGGGGTGGACTTCATCGGGCTTGGCGAGCATCACCGGGACGATTTCGCACTGTCATCCCCCGACACCGTGCTCGCTGCGCTTGCGGCCCGCACCTCGCGCATCCGTCTGGGAACGGCAGTCACGGTGCTGTCCTCCGACGATCCGATACGCGTTTTTCAGCGCTTCTCCACCCTGGATGCGCTCTCGAACGGGCGCGCCGAAGTCATTCTGGGACGCGGCTCCTTCACCGAGAGCTTTCCCCTGTTCGGTTTTCCCCTGAGCGATTACGAGCGGCTGTTTTCGGAAAAGCTGGACCTGTTGGCCGCGCTGCTCGGCGGCGGACCGGTCACCTGGTCGGGGAGCATCCGTCCGCCGCTGAAGGATCAATTGGTGTTCCCGCCGATCGAGGGAGGCCGGCCTTTGCGCGCCTCCATCGGGGTCGGGGGCACGCCGGAATCTGTGGTGCGGGCTGCCCATTACGGCCTGCCCATCATGCTCGCCATCATCGGCGGAGCACCGTCCCGTTTCCGTCCCTATGTGGAGCTTTTTCAGCGCGCCCTCGCGCAAATGGGGAAGGTGCCCCTTCCTGTCGGTGCCCATTCCCCCGGCTTCGTGGCGGAGACGGACGAGGCAGCGCGCGCCCAGATGTTCGCGCCCTATAAAGCCATGCGCGACCGCATCGGCGCGGAGCGCGGCTGGCCGCCCATGGGGCGGGACGAATTCGAGCGCGAAATCAGCCATGGCGCGCTGTTCGTGGGCGGTCCCGAGACCGTGGCGCGCAAGATTGCCGACACGGTGCGGACGCTCGGCATTGCGCGGTTCGGCCTGAAATACAGCGCCGGCGCCATTCCCCATGACCAGTTGATGCGCTGCATCGAACTTTACGGAACGCGCGTCATTCCCCGTGTGCGGGAATTGCTCGCCTGAGAGAGCCGACCGGGGCGGGCTCAACGGCCGGCAAGGGCCTCCTCGCCCAGCTTCCGGAAGGCGGCGGACGTACTTTCCAACCTCCGCCGCCATAACGGGTCCGGCCGCTGGCCTTCCGTGACGTTGAAATAGACCTGCATGAGGCAGGCGATGCAGAAGGGCTCGGCGGCGGCATAGACCAGCGCCAGAGCCGCCAAAGCGGCAAGTGCAAGGCTCGCCAGCGTGAAGACAGCGCCCGTCATCGCCTCCGGCGCAAGCGCCGCGACGAGGCCGAACGGGCCGACCAACACAAGGAAGGCGCCAAGCCCCAAGAGCGCGCAGACCGCCGCCAGGATGAGGGCGTTGCGCACGATGGGCCAAGCATTCTGCGCATAGAGCACCAGCGCGTCCTGCGCACCCGAGAACGGGTCCGCCTCCCGCGTGCGGATGTTCCGCGCCAGGATCAGTTCATCCACATAGAAGGTGGACAGCCGCAGCACATGGGTCAGCAGCCCCGCGAGCCCGCCGAGGCCGAACGGCGCCGCCAAGCCGGCGATGAGACCCGACAGCGCTCCCACGACCCCTTTGATGAGCAGGTCCACGGCGAACAGGACGTTCACCTCCCAGAAGCGTTCGCGCACGATGGCAAGGGCATAGCCCACCTGCCCGAAGCCCAACGGCAGCGGCAAGCCATCATGTGCGGCCACCAGCGCCGCAATATGCCCGCCCTTCAGCAGATAGGTGATGTAGGCGCGCAGCCAGAACAACAGCGCGCTCGCCGCAGCAAAGCCTGCCAGCGCTCCGAGCGCCGCCCCGCCCGCCGAGGCCGACCACAACGCCCCCAAGGCGATTCCCATGACCGCGCCGCCCGCGACACCGGCCCCGTAACCGGCGCAGACCAATGCCCAGATCCCCAGCCGCAGCACCAGGAAGGGCCAAGTGCGCAGCACGAGGCCGATGGCGCGCGCGACGGAGAAATTCACCATGACGCGGCGCTCCGACTCACTGCTCCACCAGTTCCACGCGCCGGTTCTTGGCCCGGCCCTCCTCGGTGCGGTTGGTGGCCACCGGAGCCATGAAGCCCGCCCCCCAGGCCTGGAGGCGATCGGGCTTGATGCCATATTGATCGATGAGTGCCTTGCGCACCGCGTCCGCCCGCGCCTGGGACAGCTTCATGTTCGACTCCATGCCGCCCACATTGTCCGTGTGGCCCACAATGACCAGCTTCAGCGCCGCATTGCCCATGAGGAGCTTGGCCACCTGATCGAGGGCGGCCTTCGATTCCGGCTTTATGGCCGCGCTGTTGAAGTCGAACAGGATGCCATAGAGCGCGACGCTCCCGGTCTTGTCGATGGACTCCGCCATTTTTGACGCATCGACCGTCACCATGTTTGCATCCATGGCCTTCACCTCCACCACATGAAGCTGGGTGAAGATGCGGTCCTTGTCCGCGCCGCCGGATTGAGAGCGGGTGACGAACACCGACACATACACATCCTTGCCCGGCGCCTGGAGCTTGGCGGCGAGATAGCGCTGGTCGTCGTAATTGTCGCCCATGCGCGTGTAGTTCTTGTCATCCACCATGGCGAGATTGAAGTCGCGCCCGCCGCAGGGACGACCCGAGCACGTATAGATCTCGCTCGCGCCGGCCGCGGCGAGGGCGTTGCGATAATTCTGCATGACCTCAAGCGTGGTGCGCTGCGGGGGATTGATGTAGGTAATGCGGAAGATTTGCCCCTGGAGGGCCAAGCCTTCCCGGACGCGGCTCTTCATGGGCTGGGTGACGAGCACGTAATCGTCGAACTTCGTGACCTCGTAGCGGATGATCTCGGAGCCTGCATAGCGGCTGATACCCGGATAATCCTTGGAGCCCGCCACGTCGGCGGCGACAGCCGCATGGGCGATGAGCAGGGCCGAAGCCCCCCACAAGGCGCACAGAAGGCCGCGCATCATGCGGGCGGTTATGAGGCGGTTTGTGTTCCTGAGCATGGCGCCACCGTCTGTGAAGCTCATCCGGGCGGCGCACGGCCGCGTCTGGGCGCAAGCTAATCACGGCAGCGTGAACACAGAAAGACCCGGGATCGCGCCACTTCGCTCGACCTGATGCCAAGGCAGACCTGGTGCGCCACGAGGGGCGCGCGAAGGACATATCGGCGGCGCCGGCGCATGCTTGGCCAATGCCCTGTCTTGCCGGTGCTATTTTGCGCGTGGCTCGGCGCTCGGCATTGCAAAACGAAACGGCCGGGCATTACGCCCGGCCGCACGCTGTCTTGGAAGATGGGTCCCGATCAGGCCTGGCTTGCGGCCTTGCGGCCCAGCGCGGCCTGGGCGGCGGCGAGGCGGGCGATCGGCACGCGGAAGGGCGAGCAGGACACATAGTCCAACCCCACCTGATCGCAGAACGCCACCGAGGCCGGGTCGCCGCCATGCTCGCCGCAGATGCCGAGCTTGATGTCGGGACGCGACTTGCGCCCGCGTTCCACGCCGATCTTCACCAGTTCGCCCACGCCGTCCACGTCGATGGAGACAAACGGGTCCACCTCGATGATGCCCTTCTGCACATAGGGGCCGAGGAAGGTGCCAGCATCGTCGCGGGACACGCCGTAGCAGGTCTGGGTGAGGTCGTTGGTGCCGAAGGAGAAGAACTCCGCCGCCTCGGCGATCTCCTTGGCCCGCAACGCGGCGCGGGGCAGTTCGATCATGGTGCCCACCTGGAAGGTGAGCGTCGCGCCGGTCTCGCTCTCCACCGCCTTGGCGGTCTTGCGGATGATGGCGTCCACGATGTCGAACTCCGCCTTGGTGGCGATGAGCGGCACCATGACTTCCGGCACGACGGCCTCGCCGGTCTTCTTGGCCGCGATCACCGCCGCCTCGAAGATGGCGCGGGCCTGCATCTCCGCGATTTCCGGGAAGGCGATGGCGATGCGGCAGCCGCGGAAGCCGAGCATGGGGTTCACCTCATGCAACTCCTTGCGGCGGCGCTCGATGCGCTC
>JASBUY010000483.1 GCA_030147645.1 Aquabacter sp.
CAGAACCACGCCGCCGAGGCACCGCCCCTGCCCGTCTATATGCTTGGTCGCGGAATAGATGACGATGTCCGCGCCGAGCTGCATGGGCTTTTGCAGCAAGGGCGTGGCGAACACATTGTCCACGATGAGGCGCGCATTGGCCGCGTGGGCGATCTCGGCCACCGCCGCGATGTCCACCAGGTCCAGCGTGGGGTTGGTGGGGCTCTCCAGGAAGAACAGCTTGGTGTTGGGCTGCACCGCCGCGCGCCAGGCGGCAAGGTCGGCGCCGTCCACCAATGTCGTCTGCACATTGAAGCGCGGCAGGAAGTCTTCCAGAATCCACCGGCAGGAGCCGAACAAGGCGCGGCCGGCCACGATATGGTCGCCCGCGCGCAGCTGGCACATCAAAGCGGCCTGAACCGCCGCCATGCCGGACGCGGTCGCGCGCGCGGCCTCGGCCCCTTCCAGTTGCGCCATACGGGTCTCGAACATGGCGGTGGTGGGATTGCCATAGCGCGAATAGACGAAGCCGGGATCCTCGCCCTTGAAGCGCGCCTCGCAGGCCTCCGCGCTGTCATAGACGAAGCCCTGCGTGAGATAGAGCGCCTCGGAGGTCTCGCCATAGGGCGAGCGCGTGGTTCCGCCATGAACCAGCAGCGTATCGGGATGCAGGGTGGCGGGATCGGCGGGGATGAAGGAGTGGGCCAAGGTCTTCGCGCCTCCAACTGAGGCCGAGGACACGCAAGCGGGGCGCACGCGCCCGTCTCGTTCCCCGGCCTTTTAGCGAGTTGTTTTACGTGGCTGCAAGCCGGCCGGCTCAAATGACCACGAAGGCCTTAAGTTTAACCCCAGGCCGGGCCTTGGCGTCAAGGGATGCGTCCGTTAAACCGAACGCGGCGACCAAGAATGGGGTCAGCCAAGGAGCAGCGGCGCGTGGCGGGACATCGGAAGACGGGCATTCTGCCGGCACAATCCATTTCGGCGCTTCATGCGGATGGCGGGATCGTCTGCGACCACGCCTTCGATGGCGACCAAGTCCAGCCGGCGAGCCTGGATTTGCGGCTCGGGCGCACCGCCTGGCGCATCCGTGCGAGCTTCCTGCCCGGCGCGGACACCAGAGTCGCGGAACGGCGCGCCGATCTTGGCCTTCACAAGCTCGACCTCGCTGAGGGCGCGGTGCTGGAGACGGGCTGCGTTTATCTGGTGGAACTGGCCGAGCGGCTGCGCCTGCCGGCGGACATCGCCGCCTCCACCAACCCTAAAAGCTCAACCGGGCGCCTCGATGTCTTCACGCGGGTGATCGCGGACCAGGCCCGCGCCTTCGACGTGATCCCGGCGGGCTATGAGGGGCCGCTTTATCTGGAAATCTCGCCCCGCACCTTCCCCATCCTGGTGCGCGCCGGCTCGCGGCTCTCGCAGATCCGGTTCCGGCGCGGCGCCTGCCGCCTTTCGGACGCGGACCTTCTCGCCCTTCAGGCCTCGCAGGGCCTCGTGGATTCGGCCCAGCCAGACGTAGCGGGCGGCGGCATCGCGGTGGGCGTCGATCTGTCAGCCGCCTCCTGGGACGGCCTGCTGGGCTTCCGCGCCAAGCGCCATACCGGCGTGATCGATGTGGACCAGCGCGCGGTGCTGGACATGGAGGATTTCTGGGAGCCCATCCGCGCGCGCGGCCGCTCGGGCCTGATCCTTGAGCCGGACGCCTTCTACATCCTCGCCTCGCGCGAGGCGGTGCATGTGCCGCCCGATTATGCGGCCGAGATGGTGCCCTTCGACCCGCTGGTGGGCGAATTCCGCGTGCATTATGCGGGCTTCTTCGATCCCGGCTTCGGTGACGCGGCGGTGGGAGGCACCGGCGCGCGCGCCGTGCTGGAGGTGCGCTCGCGCGAGGTGCCCTTCATCCTGGAGCACGGGCAGATCGTCGGGCGGCTCATCTATGAGCATATGGAGGAGCGGCCCAACGTGCTCTATGGCGAATTGGGCTCCAACTATCAGGGCCAGGGCCTGAAGCTTTCCAAGCATTTCCGGCCGGTTGGCTGACCCTGCGGCGCGCACACGGGTGCGGTCGGCGGGAGGGACCCGCGCGCCTTGAGGCCGCGCGCCATCCCGCGCTCAATGGGCGCGGGCGAACATCTCGTTGAAGGAATAGCCCGCGCCGCGCACGGTGCGGATCGGGTCCATCTGCCGGCCGCGATTGATGGCCTTGCGTAGGCGGCCCACATGCACGTCCACCGTGCGCTCATCGATATAGACGTCCTGGCCCCACACGCCGTCCAGCAATTGCTCGCGGGAGAAGACGCGGCCAGGGCTCTGCATCAGGAATTCCAGCAGGCGGAATTCGGTGGGGCCGAGATGGACTTCGCGCCCGGCGCGATGGACGCGGTGCGTCTCGCGGTCGAGTTCAATGTCTCCGGCCCGCAGCAGTGTTGCCACATGCTCCGGCTTCGCGCGGCGCAGCAGGGCGCGGACGCGGGCGAGAAGCTCGGGGACGGAGAAGGGCTTCACCACATAATCGTCGGCCCCGGTGGCGAGGCCGCGCACGCGCTCGGTCTCGTCGCCGCGCGCGGTGAGCATGATGACCGGCAGCCGCTCCGTTTCCGGGCGGGTGCGCAGGCGGCGGCACAATTCGATCCCGGAGAGGCCGGGAAGCATCCAATCCAGGATCACGAGATCGGGGACGCTTTCGCGCAGGCGCGTTTCCGCCTCGTCGCCCCGGATCACCGTGTCGACGGCGTAGCCTTCCGATTCCAGATTGTAGCGCAGGAGGAGGCTGAGGGCCTCCTCGTCTTCGATGATGAGAATACGTGCCGCCACGGGACCTTACCTCTGGACCTACACCCGAAACCTCAGCCCGCGGCGTGGCCGGGGAACGCCACCGTGGTCTCGCTGGAAATATCGGCCTTCGGCCGCTCCTCGGCGATCATTTCGCCGGAGACCATGTAGAAGACCGTCTCGGCGATATTGGTCGCGTGGTCGCCGATGCGCTCGATATTCTTCGCGCAGAACAGCAGATGGGTGCACACGGAGATGTTCCGGGGATCTTCCATCATATAGGTGAGGAGTTCGCGGAACAGCGAGGTGTACATGGTGTCGATGCCGCTGTCGCGGCGCCACACGGAGATCGCCTTCGCCGGATCCTTGCCGGCATAGGCGTCCAGCACTTCCTTCATCTGCTCGAGCACGAGGTCGGACATGTGCTCGACGCCGCGCACCAGCTTCTGCGGGTGATATTCGCCCTCGATGGCCAGCACGCGCTTGCCGACATTCTTGGCCAGATCGCCAATCCGCTCCAGATCGCTGGCGATGCGGATGGCCGCCACCAGTTCGCGCAAATCGCTCGCCATGGGCTGGCGCTTGGCGATGACCAGGATGGCCTTTTCCTCGATCTCGCGCTGGATCACGTCCACGCTGGAATCCAGCATAATGACGCGATGGGCCAGCGCCGTGTCGCGCCGCATCAGGGCGTTGACGGAATCGATGACGAGGCGCTCGGCCTGGCCACCCATCTCGACCACCTTGCGGCCGATTTCCTTCAATTCGGCGTCGAAGGCCGTGACTGTGTGTTCGGACATGTCCGCGGTCCTTTCCGTCTCAGCCGAAGCGGCCGGTGATGTAGTCGCGGGTCTTGATCTGCTTGGGATTGGTGAAGATGACGTCGGAGGGCGCCACTTCCACCAGCTCGCCCAGATAGAAGAAGGCGGTGATGTCGGCGCAGCGGGCGGCCTGCTGCATGT
>JASBUY010000484.1 GCA_030147645.1 Aquabacter sp.
TCGTCGCCGAAGCGGAAGCGCGTGGATTGATTCTGCTCTCCTGCGGGACGCGGGCGAACGTCATCCGCATCCTGACGCCGCTCACCATCGGCGACGAGACCTTGTCCGAAGGCCTCGCAATCCTGGAACAAGCTGTCGAAGCCGCCTGCTCGGCGCATTCGGCGGTCGCCGCCTGAAAATGCTTAAGGCCCGTGAAGCTGATCGCTTCATGGGCCTTGGCGTTCAAGCCTTGTTTCCCGTGCGGAGGCCGCGACCGCTGGTTGGAAGTGGATCAGCTCGCTCTTTGCGAACAGCTCCGCCACCCACTCAACGAAGACGCGCAGACGCGCAGAAATGTGCCGGTTCGGCGGGAAGACAATGAAGATGGGAAGCGCGTCCGTCGTCCATTCGGTGAGAACAGGGACCATGCTTCCCTCCTCGATGTGCCGGCGCAACATGAAAGCGGGTGCCTGAAGGATGCCAAGCCCGGCCAACCCAGCCGTTACATAGGCATTGCCCTCATTGGCCGCGAAGACATACTTGCCGGCGACCTCAAGCGTCTCGCCGTCGCGAATGAATTCCAGCGCTAAGAAGCGCCCGGTTCGGGCGTTGAAATACCGCACCACCTTGTGGCTCTCATCCAACTGGCGTGGGTGGGTCGGTGCGCCGTATCTGTCGAGATAGGATCTGGCGGCGCAGGTGGTCATGGGAATATCAGCGATCCGCCGGGCGATCAGCGACGGGTCGACCAAGTCGCCGCCCCGGACCACGCAATCCACATTCTCTCCCACGAGATCCACCGAGCGGTCGGTCACGCCCAGATCCACCTGGATGTCCGGATATCGCTCGAAGAAGCGCGGCAGCGCAGGGATGAGCAAAAGCATGGCGAGCGATGCGCTGATATCCACCCGCAGGCGTCCGCGCGGTGCGGCCTGCGAGGTGCGCAGCGAACCGTCCAATTCGTCGAGATCGTTCAATAGGACGATGGCGCGCTCGTAATAGGCGGCACCGTCCGCCGTCACTGTCACGCGGCGCGTGGTGCGGTTGAGCAGCTTGGTGCGCAAATGCGCCTCAAGCCCCTGGATATGCTTGGTTAAGGTCGCCTTGGGAACCTCCAGGAGGTCGGCCGCCCGGGTGAAGGTGCCCGCTTCCACCACCCTCACAAAAGCCCGCATCGCCGCAAGCTGATCCATCTTCGCCCCAAGGCTGCCTGATTTTCTGGCGCATTATTCACATATAGAAACAATGTTGTCACGAGGTGGCACTTTATGCACCATCTCGCGCAGGACTATCTGTTTCGCACTGCAACAGCGCCGCGTGGCGCACGAGGTTGGGTGCGGACATGTCGACCGGATGGACGACGCATAGCGTGGAGACAAGCGTAGCCGGCGCGATGCCGGTGCGCGTCTATGGCGCCGAACGTGCCGCCCGCCATGCGCCGGTTGTCCTCCAGCTTCATGGCGGCGCCTTCAACCAAGGCTCGCTGGAAAGCGGGGCAGAGGTTGCCTGCCTTCTCGGATCTTCCGGCGCGGTGGTGGTCTCGGCGGATTATCCCTACGGCCCCGACCATCCCTTCCCCATTCCGCTCAAGGCCGCCTATGAGGCTATGGTGTGGGCCTACGATGCGCGGGCGCGCCTCGCGGGGAAGGCGTCGAAGCTTTACGTGGCAGGTTCCGAGGCGGGAGGAAACCTCGCCGCAGCCCTGGCCATGATGGCGCGGGACCAGCAATTTCCGGCCCTTGCCGGCCAGATCCTCATTTCGCCCATGCTCGACGCGAGCCTTGCCACCTGTTCTCTGCGCATGGCCGATGCGGGCCCTGTGGGGTGCAAATGGGCCGATGGCTGGCACGCTTATCTCGGGTCGGCCGAGAAGGCGGACCATCCCTACGCTGCTCCGCTGACTGCGCGTCGGCTGGCCGGCCTGTGTCCCGCGCTGGTGATCACCGCCGAGGATGATCCACTGCGCGATGAGGCCCTCACCTATGCCAGCCGCCTGGCGGAAGCGGGTGTCGACGTCCGCCAGCATGTCGTACCTGCGCCCACCGGCTGGCCCTGCACCCTTGAGGCGCAGGCCGAAACCGCGCGCGACTGCGTCGGCCTGCTGGCGCCGGTAATCAGCCGCTTTTTTGAAGAAACACGAACCGGACCCGCCAAGCGTCCGGCCCGTCAAAGCACGACTTGAATTTCAAGGACGACCGCCATGTCCGCTTCCGAAAACCAGACTTCTTCCGCCTCCCGCCGGCACCGCCGGCTTCTCGTTCCGGCCGTCGCTGCCCTCATCCTTGGCGCGGGACTGGCCGTACCCTACGTGTGGCCGCATGCCGGCGCACGTGCTGCCGACCCGGTTGCCGCCTCCGCCCAGGCGGTGCCGGTGTCGGTGGCGACCGTCGAAGCCAGAGACGCTCCGGTCTTCGACGAATTCTCCGGGCGCCTGGAGGCGGTGGAGCGTGTGGAAGTGCGCTCGCGCGTCGCCGGTGCCATCCAACAGATCCATTTCCGCGAAGGCGATCTCGTCCAGCAGGGCGAACTCCTGATCACGGTGGATCCCGCCCCCTATCAGGCCGAGGTGGACCGGGCGCAGGCGCAGGTTGCCGCCGCCGAGGCGCGCGTGGCGCTGGTGAAGGCGGATCTGGAGCGCGGCCAGCGCCTGTTCGACAGCCGAACCGTGTCCCAACGGGATCTCGACGAACGCGTCAACGCTTCCAAGGAAGCCTTGGCCAATCTCAAGGCGGCGCAGGCCGCGCTTCAGACGGCAGAGCTCAATTTGTCCTATACGCAGGTCCGCGCGCCGGTGTCGGGGCGGGTTGGCAAGCGTGAGATCACGGTGGGCAATCTCATCGCCTCTGGGCCGGGTTCCACGGCGTTGACCACGCTCGTCTCCGTCGATCCCATCTACGCGGCCTTTAGCGCGGACGAGCAGGTGGTGACGCGCGCACTGCGGAGCCTTGCCGCAACGCCCGGCAAAACCCTTCCGGTCGGCAATATTCCCGTGGAGATGACCACCGCGGTGGGCGAAGGCAGAAACGGGGACAAGTCCTATCAGGGCCAGCTCCAGCTCATCGACAATCAGGTGGACCCGCGCACCGGCACCGTCCGCGTGCGGGCCGTGTTCGACAATGTCGACGGCCGCCTGATCCCGGGCCAATTCGTGCGCTTGCGCATGGGCCGGCCGGACACCGGAACTGCCTTGCTCATCACCGAGCGTGCGGTCGGTACCGATCAGGACAAGAAATTCGTCATGGTGGTCGGCGACGACAACAAGGCGATCTATCGGGAAGTGTCCCTGGGTGCGGCGGTCAACGGGTTGCGCATCGTCACGTCCGGCCTCAAGGCGGGTGAGAAGATCGTGGTGAACGGCCTGCACCGTATCCGTCCCGGGGCGAGCGTTGCACCCCAGATGGTCACCATGGAGCCGGCCCGCACCGCCTCCGCCGACCGCAGCGAGGTCGCACAGCGCTAGAGCACGTTTCGATCAGGTTGCTTCAGCCTGATCGGACGAGCTCTGGACCGGCGGAGAGCACGCACCAGGCGTTCCGATGCATCTGGCTCGGGTTGCCGCCTCGGCGTTCGCAGTGCCGGTCGAGTTTGAAGAACCGCGTTCAACGACACGGTGACGTCCGCCTCCGCTGAATGGGAGGAGGATCCGGGAGGGGCACTCGTTTGGCGTCCGCCCCTCCCGCCCCGCGTCTCTTTCCCTGCCCGTCCCGCCTTTGCCTCTGCGAAGGAACCGGAGCTTGCGCGCCGGCGGGGGCGGCCTGTCTCAACACACCCCCGCGAGGGGAGG
>JASBUY010000486.1 GCA_030147645.1 Aquabacter sp.
TGCTGGAGGAACTGAAGCACAAGCTCGGCATGAGCTACCTCTTCGTCTCCCACGATCTGCATGTGGTGAAGCTGCTGTGCGACCGGGTCATCGTCATGCGCCAGGGCCGCGTGGTGGAGGAGGGCACCTCCGACGAGGTGCTTGAGGCGCCGAAGGACGCCTATACCCGCGAACTCATCGCCGCCATTCCGCATCCGCCGGTGTGAGGGGGCAAACGGGCCGGAGAGTTTCAGTGGCGCGGATCAAGACCAAGGCCGCGCCTCCCCGGTGGACCATGTGGCGGACCTGCATCGACGCTTCGTCCGGAGGAAATCACGAAAGGGAGTTCGATGTCCGTGTCAGAAACCCCCATTCCCCCGCCCGAGGAGCGCGACCTCGAACGGATGCTCGACGGCGCCGTCGGTGCCTTCGCCATTCCCATGCAAGGCGAATGGCACCGGGAGGCCATGGCCTATCTGCGCAATGTGGCGGACGCCGCGCATTTCGTGATGGCCTTTCCCCTTGAAGATGAGGCGGAGCCCGCTCCGGTGTACAGGCCATGACAGCGGACCTCTCGACCGACGCGGCTTCCTATGCAACCGCCCCCGCCCATGAGATCGCCGCCGCCGTAAAGGCCGGCACCGTCACCGCCCGCGCGGTGACCGAGGCGTGCCTTGCCCGCATCGCCGCGCTGGAGCCGCAAGTCAACGCCTTCACCGACGTCACCGCCGCCCGTGCCCTCGCCAAGGCGGACGCGGTTGACGCCGCGCGTGCCGCCGGCCGCGAGCTGGGGCGGCTCGCCGGCGTGCCCTTCGCCGTGAAGAACCTGTTCGATGTGGCCGGCCTGCCGACCCGCGCCGGCTCAAAGATCAACCGCGACCTTGCCCCCGCGTCCCGCGACGCGACCTTGGTGGAGCGGCTGGAAGCTGCGGACGCCGTGCTGGTCGGCGCACTGAACATGGGCGAATACGCCTATGACTTTACGGGCGAGAACGCCCATGACGGCCCCTCGCGCAACCCGCATGCTCTCGGCCATATGTCGGGCGGCTCGTCGGGCGGATCCGGCGCGGCGGTGGCGGCGGGAGAGGTGCCGCTGGCACTGGGATCGGACACAAACGGCTCCATTCGCGTGCCCTCCGCATTGTGTGGCCTGTTCGGTCTCAAGCCGACCTATGGGCGCCTCTCCCGCTCGCGCACCTTTCCCTTCGTCGCGTCGCTGGACCATCTCGGCCCCTTCGCCCGCTCGCCCCTCGATCTTGCTCTCGCCTACGACGCCATGCAGGGCGAGGACCCCGACGACCCCGCCTTGACCGCGCGCCCCTATGAGGCGGTCTCGCCTGTGCTGGAGGCCGGCGTGGATGGTCTGCGCATCGCGGTCGCGGGCGGTTATTTCCGCGCCCGCGGCATGCCGGAGGCCTTTGCCGCCGTGGACATCGCGGCGGCAGCTTTGGGGGCCACGCGCACGGTGGAAATCGCGGAGGCCGCCCGCGCCCGCGCCGCCGCCTATGTGATCACCGCCGCCGAGGGCGCGGCGCTCCATGCGGGCCGCCTCCATGCGCGGCCGGGAGACTTCGACCCCGCCGTGCGCGACCGCCTGATCGCCGGCCTCGCCATTCCCGCCGCGTGGGTGACGGCGGCGCAGAAATTCCGCCGGGTGTTCCGCGCCCGCATGCTCGCGCTGTTCGACGAGGTGGACGTGCTGCTCGCGCCCGCAACGCCGTGTCGCGCGCCGGAACTCGGCCAGAAGACATTTGTGCTGGATGGCGAGACGCTGCTGGTGCGACCCAATCTCGGCCTGTTCACCCAGCCCATTTCCTTCGTGGGCCTGCCTGTCGCTGCTGTCCCGGTCTGGGTGGACGGGGGGCTGCCTTTGGGCGTCCAGGTGATTGCGCCGCCGTGGCGAGAAGATTTGGCGCTGCGGGTGGCGCGGGCGCTGGAGGTGCGCGGCGTCGCAAAGGCGCCGGTTGCCCCGTTCTAAAAACGGCGCAATCTGTGCGCCCCTGTATTGCGTGAGGAAACGTGGTGGAGATCAACCGACCCGACGTTCTGGCCGAAATGGAGGCCGCTTTCGCCCGCTACGAGCAGGCGCTCGTCAGCAATGATGTGGAGACGCTGGAGGCGCTGTTTCGCGATGCGCCTCAGACCATCCGCTATGGCGCGACCGAAAATCTCTACGGGATGGACGAGATCCGCGCGTTTCGCCGCGCCCGCTCACCGGTGGGGCTGATGCGCGCCCTCTCGCGCACAGTCATCACCACCTATGGCAGCGATTTCGCTGTCGCCTCCACTCTGTTCGAACGGGAAGGCACGAGCGGCAAGGTGGGACGCCAGCAGCAAAGCTGGGTGCGCTTTCAGGAGGGCTGGCGTGTCGTTGCCGCCCATGTGAGCGTGATCGATACGCCAGCGTGATTCCCTCATAGCCCGATCGCCGCACCCATGAGCCCCCTTCAGCCCCAAAGCCTCGGCCGCGACCGCGCCGATCCCCCGCGCCGGCGGCGGGCGGCCGTGCGCACCGTGACCCGCACGGAGGAACTGCGGCTTCAGATCGCCGACGACATCGTGAGGGGGCGCATTGCGCCCGGTACGGCTCTTGAAGAGATGGAGATCGCGAAGCGCTACGGCGTGTCGCGGACCCCGGTGCGCGAGGTCATCCGCGACCTCGCCGCTTCCGGCCTCGTGGAAACACGCCCCCACCGCTCGGCGCTCGTCGCCAAGCCGTCTTTGGAGCGGCTGCGCGGCATGTTCGAGGTAATGGCGGAACTGGAGGCGTTGTGCGCCGGGCTTGCCGCCATTCACATGACGGCGGGTGAGCGCGGTCAGCTTCAGGCGATCCATGCGGACCTGGCTGCTTTGACACGGAAGGGCGATGAGGACAATTACACCTTCCTCAACGAGCGCTTTCACACCTTCCTCTATGCGGGGGCGCATAACGCTTATCTGTGCGAGATCACGCTCGCGACGCGCGCGCGCCTTCAGCCCTTCCGCCGCGCGCAATTCCGCAATCTCGGGCGCCTGGCCCTGTCCTATGCCGAGCATGATGCGGTGGTGACCGCCATCCTGCGCGGCGACAAGGCGGAGGCGGCCTCCGCCATGCGCGCGCACATCCTGACCGTCGAGCATGCCTATGAGCGCTATGCCGAAAGCGTGTGACCGATCAGGCTTTTAGATCAAGAGGACAAGGCCGGCTTCGGGGCGCGGCTGCGGGCGACGGGAATGGGCTTTGCCGCCGCGCCATTGGTACGCTTGCCCGCCGTGGCCTTCGGTTTCGCCTCAGAAACCGTTGAGGGCGCAGCCATTTTCCGCTTGGCGGGGGTCGGCGGCTTGGCCCGCGCTACGGTGCCCGCCGCCGCTCGCCGGCGGGGCGCGGCGCGCTTCATGCTCTTCGGCGCTTCGAGCGCAAGGGCCGGCTCAGGCTGCGGCGCGGCCGGCATCAGGCGGTCCAGCATGCTGTCGCGCGCGCCGGCGCGGAACGCCAAAAGGCCAGCACCTGCAACGGCCAACAGCCCGACCCAGCCGCCACGCCGAACGCCCCAGGAGCCAATGGCGGTGCTGGCGAGCCCGGCGGCCCAGCGTTCAAACCCCGCCCACTGGTCCCGGTCGGCGAGCGTGCGCGTGAGGCGCTTCATGGTGCTTCTCCTTTGTTGAACCTTTTCAAGAGGAAAAGCGGAACCGGCCGGAAAGTTCCGTACAATCTGAAGCTGAAGCAGGGCTTTTCAAACCGCCAAGGTGCGGTAAAATGGCGTCCAGATTGAATTTTCGCTGTGTTCGGGCGGCCCGTGTTTTGGGGCTGCGATGCTGATTGTGGTGGGCGGCGTCATGGCATTGGAGCGACGCTCGGATCTGAAACTCGTTTCAAACCAGGACCTTAGGGGCGATACGCCGGTCCGGGACGAGGTGGCGCGCGCCCTGTCTGGGCCGGTGGTGACGGTCTCGGCCGCGATCGCCTTGGTGGTGAGCGGCGTCGTCTACGGTTTCTTCGACTGGGCGCCGCTCTGGTTTCATCTCATTGTGTTTGCAGCAACTTTCGCCCTCATGCTGGCTTATGGGCGGCGCCTGTCGGAGGCGGAATGAGGCTCAGGCCGCGTTGCCCCAGGCGGGGAACGGGTCCGGTAGATGCTTGAGCTTTGAAAAATCAAGCAATTTCGGATCGGTCGGCCCGACGAGGCAGGCGTCCAGCGCGCTGCGGATGGCGGCCTCGTCCAGTTCGTTTTTCAGCCCGATGAACACCAATTCCTGCCGCCGATCGCCATAGCCCTGCGTCCAGTGGCGGCGTAACTCATTGCGCCAATTGGCATCTTTCGGCCAGCGCTCGGGCGGAACGGCGGCCCACCAAAAGCCCATGGGCTCGGTGCGGCAGATGGCGCCGGCGAGACTCATGTCGCCCACATAAGCGTCGCGCGTGGCGAGCCAGAACAGGCCCTTGGCGCGGATCAGGCCCGGCCAGGTTGCGCCGAGAAAAGCCGAGAACTTCTCGGGATGAAAGGCCCGCCGCGCGCGATAGACGAAGCTGATGACGCCATATTCCTCGGTTTCCGGCACATGGTCGGAAAAGCCGTACAATTCGCGGTACCAGAGGGGATGTTCGCGCGCGGTTTCGAAATCGAACCGCCCGGTTTCGAGCACCTCGCCGAGCGGCACGCGGGCGAAATCCGCCTCCACCAGAGCGGCGCGCGGATTGAGCGCCTTGACCACCGCGCGGGCGGCCTCCAGCGTCGCCGGGTCGGTGGCGGAGACCTTGTTGAGGACGATGGTGTCGGCGAACTCCATCTGGTCCACGAGCAGGTCCACCAGGGTCCGCTGGTCGTCCTCGCCCAGGCTCTCGCCCCGCTCGCGCAGGAAGGCGTTGGAGCCGTAGTCCTTCAGCAGGTTGGCGGCGTCCACCACCGTCACCATGGTATCGAGCCGGGCGAGGTCGGAGAGGGAGAAGCCCTCCTCGTCGCGGAACTCGAAGGTGGCGGCGACGGGCAGGGGCTCGGCGATGCCGGTGCCCTCGATCACCAGCGCGTCATAGCGGCCCTCGCGGGCAAGGCGGGTCACGGCCTCCAGCAGGTCGCCGCGCAGGGTGCAGCAGATGCAGCCATTGGTCATCTCCACCAGGCTTTCCTCGGTGCGCGAGAGGTCGGCGCCGCCCTGGCGCACCAGCTCGGCGTCGATATTCACCTCGCTCATGTCATTGACGATCACCGCCACCCGCCGGCCCTCGCGATTGGCGAGGATATGATTGAGCAGCGTGGTCTTGCCGGCCCCGAGGAAGCCGGAGAGGACGGTGACGGGCAAGCGGGGATCATCAGCGGGCGCGGGCATGGCGAACCTGTAAAAGATATAATGTATCAATTTTATGCCATGGGGCGGTGC
>JASBUY010000487.1 GCA_030147645.1 Aquabacter sp.
ACTCCCCCTGCCGGACATCGAGCGTGACGCCGTCGAGCGCGGTGATGATTCCGGAGCCGGTGCGGAAGCGCTTGGTCAGCCCTTCGACGGCAATGGCGGACTCGCCCTGAGAGCGCGCCGCCTGGGGCGGGGGATAGGCCAAAGCTAGAGGCATCTAAATACCTCTTTGCGTTTGTGCATCGCGTCTGATCCCGTTGTCTCTGGTGGCTAATTCTTTTGACATCCCAATCGTCTAGGATTGAATGCCATTCTGTATACGCAATAGTTCACTCGAATGTATGGCGTGTCAAGCGCGGGATCTGGGCGTGACCCAGGGGAAAATGGCTGCGGTTTAGGCAGGGGGAGCGTTGTGCCTCGCCTGGGTCAGTTCACCAGGAGCTTAGGCGTCTATGTGCGCCTTAAAAATGTGCAGCGCGTCACGCGGCAAAGCCGGCTCTGCGAGGACGGGCGGGACCCGCGCGGAGGATGGTCCCTCGGCATCCGACGCTGAAAGATATTTGATTATAAAGAGTTGGATCGCTCCGCACCCCCTTGGGGTCGGAGCGATCCAGGTGGCGGGACTTATCCTTAGTCGAGGCGCACCTTGGCCTCTGAAATCACCTTTTCCCAGCGGGCGCCCTCGGTCTCCATCTTCTTGGTCAGGGCGGCAGGGGCGGTGTCGCTGGAGAGCATGATGCCTTGCGCGGTGAAGGCGGCGCGGATGGCGGGCTCTCGCAGGGCGGCGGCGAAGGCGTCGTTGAGCTTGGCAATGATCGGCTGCGGCGTCCCTTTCGGGGCGACGATGCCGAAGAAGACGCTCACGTCGAAGCCCTTAAGTCCTTGTTCTGAAATGGTTGCGAGGTCGGGCAGGACGCTGGAGCGCTCGGCCGAGGTGACGCCGAGAGCGCGCAGCTTGCCGGACTGGATATGGGGCAGGGCGGTCAGGATGTCGGTGAAGGTCATCTGCACATGGCCCCCCAACAGGTCGTTGAGCGCCGGTCCTGTGCCCTTATAGGGGACGTGCAGGATTTCGGTGCCGGCCATCTGGTTGAACACAACGCCCGCCAGATGGGAGGAGGCGCCATTGCCGGAGGAGGCGTAGCTGAGCTTGCCCGGCCGTTCCTTCGCGTAGGCGATCAGTTCCGAAACGTGGTTTACCGGAAGGGTTGGATTGACCACAAGGACATTCGGGAGGGAGCCGATGTAGATCACTGGCGCGAAGCTGGTGAGTGGATCGTAGGGAAGCTTGCTGTACAGGCTTTTATTGATCGCGAGCGGGCCGGACGTGCCGAATAAGATCGTATAGCCATCCGGTTCGGCCTTGGCGACTGCTTCGGCTCCAAGATTTCCGCCCGCGCCCGCCCGGTTGTCGACGATCACGCCGGCCGGGAAACGGGGTTGCAGGCCCTCCGCCAGGTGCCGCGCGAGGGCGTCCGTGGGGCCGCCCGGAGGGAAGGGAACGACGAATTTGACCACCCGGTCGGGATAGTCTCCCGCCCCGGCGGGCAGCGCGAATGAGAGGGCCGCCGCGGCGGCCAGAAGGGCGAGAAAAGCGCGTTTATGCATGTCTTCCTCCGGTTTTTATCGCTTGTTACTGCTCGCTATTCCGGCCTTTGGCGCCGGTTGTTCTGGAACATTGTTCTCAGCGGAGGGAATCGCCCCCGACGCCTTCAAAATCGCGATCGCCTCCGCGCCGTATCCGTGGCCGGCGAGCACCGCGTCGGTGTCGGCGCCGAAGGCGGGGGGCAGGGCGCGGTAGGAGGCGGGTGTCTCGGCGAGCTTCACCGGCGCGCCGACCCCCCGATAGGGACCCTTTGTGACGATCATCTGCCGGTGGGCGGCATGGGGGTGGGCGAGCGCCTCGTCCACGCCCAGCACCCCCCCACTCGGCACGCCGGCGGCGATGAGGCGCTCGGCCAAGGCCGGGCCGTCATGGGCGGCGAGCACGGCCTCCAGGGCGACACGCAGGGCGTCGCGATTTTCCACGCGCGCGCCATTGGTGGCGAAGCGCGAGTCGGCGGGCAGGTGGGGCGCGCCGATCATCTCGCACAGGCGCACGAACTGGCGGTCATTGCCGACCGCGAGGAAGATGGGCCGCGTGTCGGTCTCGTAGCGCGAATAGGGCGCGATATTGGGATGGTCGTTGCCGGTGCGGCGGGGCGGCGTGCCGGACAGGAAGAAATTCGCCGCATGGGGATGGAGCAGAGCGAGCGCCGAGTCATAGAGCGCCGCCTCCACGAACTGGCCGCGCCCGCTCGCTGCGCGGGCCTGGAGCGCAAGCAAGATGCCGATGACGGCATTCAGCCCCGTCACCATGTCCACGGCGGGCAGGCCCACCCGCAGCGGCGCCCCGCCCGCCTCCCCGTTCACGCTCATGAGGCCGCTCATGGCCTGGATCACGGCGTCATAGCCGGGCAGGCCGCCGAGCGGACCGTCGGCGCCGAAGCCGCTGATCCGGCAATGGATGAGGCGGGGAAAGCGCGCGGCGAGCACCTCGTCATAGCCGAGGCCCCATTTCTCCAGGGTGCCGGTCTTGAAATTCTCCACCAGGATGTCGGCATCCTCCAGCAGCCGCAGCAGCACCTCGCGCGCCGCCGGCTGGGTGAGGTCGAGGGCGATGCCCGCTTTGTTGCGGTTGACGCCGAGGAAATAGGAGGCGGTGCCGTCCTGGAAGGGCGGGCCCCAGCCGCGCGTCTCGTCCCCCGAGGGCGGCTCGACCTTGATGACGTCCGCCCCGTGATCGCCGAGGACCTGCGTGCAATAGGGGCCGCCGAGCACGCGGCTGAGATCGATGACCTTGAGGCCGCGCAGGGCGCCGGGCGCGGGTGCCGTCACGCCAGCACCGCCTCTGCGTCCGCGCGGGAGAGCGGAGCGTCCGCCAGCAGCAAGGCCTCGATATCCGCCTCGCCCGGCGCCGCGCCGAGCGGGTCGCGCGGCATCAATTTGTGGCGGACCACCAGCCCGGCCAGAGCGAGCCGGTCGGAGGCGCCGCCCATGCGCGCGGCCTCCCAAGTCATCAGAACAGCGGATGTGGCGTGATAGAGGGCGCTGGCGGCGCTGCGCACCTCGCTTTCCAGCGCGCGCGATGCGGCGACCGCCTCCATGCGCGCGAGGGTGCGATCCAGCAGGGGCCGCACCACTCCGGTCCACTGCGCCGGCAGCGCGGCTTCGTCCAGGCGGCGGTGGAGATAGGCGCCGAGCACCGGCAGCACGCCCTCCCGGCGCACCGCGCGCGCCACATCCAGCGCGACGATATTGCTGGTGCCTTCCCAAATGGAGCCGAGATGCGCGTCGCGCAGCACGCGCGCATCCGACCATTCCTCGATATAGCCGCAGCCCCCGCGCACCTCCATGCCGTCGCCCGCCACCTTGCGGGCATCGCGGCAGGTGCGGAACTTGATGAGCGGGGTGAGGATGCGCATCAGCTTTTGCGCCTCGGCCTCGCCCGCATCGGCGCGCAGCAGCACGTCGGCAGTGTGGAAGACCATGGTCCGGCCCTGCTCGGCGGCCGCCAGCATCTTCACCAATTGCCGGCGCATCAGCGGCAGGTTGCACAGGCGCGCGCCGAAGGCGGTGCGGTGGCGGGCGATGAACAGGGCCTCGTTGACCGAGCGCCGCATCAGCCCGGCGGCGCGCATGCCGTTGGAAAGGCGCGACATGTTGATCATGTCGGTCATCTGCTTGAAGCCGGACGCGGGCTCTCCCACGAGATAGGCGACGGCCCCCTCCAGCAGGATCTCGCCGCTCGGCATGGAGCGGGTGCCGAGCTTCTCCTTCAGGCGCAGGATGCGATAGGCGTTGCGCCGGCCATCGGGCAAATGGCGCGGCAGAAGAAACAGCGACAGGCCCTTGGTGCCGGGCGCGCCGCCCTCGGGGCGGGCCAGCACCATGGCCAGGCCCGCATCGGGGTTCGAGCAGAACCACTTGTCGCCATAGAGGCGCCACTCCCCATCCTCGAAGCGGGCGGTGGTGGTGATGGCGCCCACATCCGAGCCGGCATCCTGCTCGGTGATGAACATGGCGCCCTGGAAGAGGTGGTCGAAATCCTGGCTGGTCAGTTGCTCGAAATAGCGCGCCACGAGGGCCTCATCGCCGAACCGCGTGAGGGTGCGGGTCAAGGCGTCGGTCATGCTCAGCGGGCAGCACAGGCCGAATTCCGCCTGCACGAACAGATAGGACAGCGCATATTTCACGAGAGGCGGGAGCTTCGTCGTCTCGCCGAACACGCCGGCCCGGTGCGACATGGCCGCGAGGCCGAAGTCGGAATAGACGGTGCGCTCGAGCGCCACATAGCTCGGATGCTTCTCGATGCGCTCGTCATCCGCTCCGTTGCGGGCGCGCAGATGCAGCTTGGGCGGGTTCTTGTCGGCGTCGAGGGCGAGGTTTTCCAGCGGGCCGCCGGCCAGTTGCCCCATGCGGATGAACTGGGTTTCCAGGCGGTCCAGCAGAGCGGGGTCGAGATAAAGCCGCAGCAGGCGGGCGAAGTCCGGATCGTCCAGATACAGGTTGCGCCCATATCCGTCCGGAATGTTGCGGTGAATCCTGGTCTGATGCTCCACGGCCATCCTCCCTGCCTGTCTTGATTTTGAACCGCAGGGTAGGGGAGGCGTGATAGGCTGGAAAATACCGTTTTCCTATCAATCCATATGCTAAATCGAATGGATGGCGGCGTTCGGCGCCGCGCGGGCCATGGCACTCCGATGAATTCCACCTTTCGCCAGCTGCGCTATTTCCTGGTTCTGGCCGAGGAACTGCATTTCGGCCGCGCGGCGCGGCGGCTCAACATCTCCCAGCCGCCCCTGAGCGCGAGCCTGCGGCAATTGGAGGAGGAACTCGGCCTCCAATTGCTGGACCGCTCCAGCCGAAGCGTGCGGCTGACCCCGGCCGGAAAGCTGTTCGCGTCGCGCGTCGCCGCCGCGCTCGGGCAACTGGACGAAGCATGGGAGGCGACGCGCGAGGCCGCGAGCGGCGCCATGGGAACGCTGCGCATCGGCTTCGTGCCCTCCATGATCTTTCGCGGCCTGCCGCAGATGCTGAAGGGCTTCACCGAGCGCCACCCCAAGGTCGCCCTGGAGCTTCAGGAGCTGAACAGTGCCCGCCAGATCGCCCGCCTCGGCGGCACCGACAGGGAGGGACGTGCGCTGGATGTGGGCTTCATCCATGCCTGTCCCCTGCCGGACGGCATGCAGCAAAAGGTCATCCTGGACGAGCGGTTCGTATGCTGCGTCTCGCACACCCATCCTTTGGCGCGCCGCCGCCGCATCGCCTTGCGCGACTTGCGGGGGGAGACGGTCCTCGTCTTCTCCCGCGCCCATGCGGCGCATTATCACGACCGCATTGTCGGCCTGCTGCGTGCGGCGGAGGTGGAGCCCGATCTGTCCCACGAGGTCAGCCATTGGCTGACCATTCTGAGCCTCGTCAGCCAGGGGATCGGCGTCTCCCTCGTGCCCCACTGCCTGGTGCGCTCGGCCTTCACTGACGTCGCCTTCCTGGACGTCGCGGAAAAGGACGCGCGGCACGAGACCTGCTGCATCTGGGAGGCGCGCACGCCGAGCGTGACCCGCGACGCCTTCCTGGAGCAGGTCGCGGCCTTTTACGGGTCGCAGGTCGGCGCGCGGCGATGACGGGCGCGGCCGGTGCCGTCAGACTTTCGGCATCTCGATCACGCCATTGGGGCTCAGCTTGTCCACGGCGAGGGGCAGATATTGGGCGATGAGGCCGGGCAGCATAGGGGCGGGCACGCCGAGCGCCGCCGCAAGGCTGCTCATGGTGATGGGGTCGATGACCTCCATGATCTCCTCGGACGTGAGGGGCAGATTCTCGCCCGTGCCGAGCCAGGACTCGACCTCAGCGCCGAACCCGCCTTCGCGGAACCGCTCCATCAGCCCGTCCAGATCGCCGTAAGGGCTGTCGGCCAAAGCGGCCTGAAGGCGGGCGGGAATCTGCGTCGCCAGCGCGGAGGACAGGAAGCCGGAAAAGGCCCCGCCTTTGCCAAGGGCCGCGCCCAGATGGTCGAAAAGACCCATTGCGTGTGTATCTCCAAATCCAAGCCTGATCCGGCCTGTGGCGGGTCGGATCGATACGTCCGCCCCCAAGCCCGGCCCGCAGCCGTTCTCTCCGACCCGGCGGGTCGGCTCTCGGATCGCGCCGGGCTCAAGGGGAGGAAATCCGGCGCATCATAGCATGTTTTGCCGGAAGGCGGGGACACGGGGAGCCTTTGGCGGGACGATCACGGTTGGGAGAGGAGGGCGCGGCAAGCCGTCCCGCGACCACAAGCAGCCTTTGCTTTGGCGGAAAGCTCCGTTAACGGCTTTGCGCATGCTGCCGGCCCCTCTCTTTGCCGCCTTCGCGCTCATGACCGCCCTTGCGGTGATGGCGGTGCTTTGGCCTCTCAGCCGCCGCCGCGACCTGCGCGCGGCGAATGCGGCCGACCTTGCCGTCTATAAGGACCAATTGGCCGAACTGGCGCGCGACAGCGCTTCCGGCCGCCTCACCGCCGAACAGGCGGAGGCCGCCCGCGTGGAAGTGGCCCGGCGCATGATCGCGGTGGCCGACGCGCAGGAAGAGCCGGTGTCCACCTCCCCGCGCCGCCGGCGGATCGCCGCCGTGGCGGCGCTTTTGGTCATTCCGGTGCTGGGGGCGGGCCTCTATCTGAAGCTCGGGGCGCCCAATGTCCCCGACATGCCTTTGTCCGCCCGCCTGTCCTCCCCGCCGGACGGCAGCGACGTGGCGATCCTGGTACGCCGAGTTGAGGATCATCTCGCCGCCAATCCCAATGACGGGCGCGGCTATGAATTGCTGGCGCCGGTCTATCTGAAGCTCGGCCGCATGGACGATGCGGTGCGCGCCTATGCCCAGGCGATCCGCCTGCTCGGCCCCACCGCCGAGCGGCAGGCCGCGCTGGGCGAGGCGCTGGTGGTGCGCGACGAGGGCCTTGTGGGCCAGGACGCCGTGCGCGCCTTCCAGGCGTCCCTCGCGCTCGATCCTTCGGCGCCGAAGGCCCGCTATTTTCTCGGCCTCGCCGCCGAGCAGGACGGGCGGCGGCAGGATGCGGCCGCCATTTTCCGCCGGATGGAAACGGATGCGCCGCCCAACGCGCCCTGGCTGCCCATGGTGCGCGCGGCGCTCGCCCGCAATGGCGGGACGCCCGCGCCGGCTGCTTCCGCCCCGGTCTCCGCGCCTCCGCCCGGTCCCGGCGCGGCGGATGTGGCGGCGGCGGCGCAATTGAGCGGCGCGGATCGCGCTGCCATGATCCAGGGCATGGTGGACCGCCTTCAGGCGCGCTTAAACGCGGACCCGAAGGATCTCGACGGCTGGCTGCGCCTCGCGCGCGCCTGGCGTGTGCTGGGTGATGAGGCGAAGATGAAGGCGGCGCTCGAGAATGCGCGCACCAGCTTCGCGGGCGATGCGGCGGCGCAGGCGCAGATCGATGCCGCGCAAAAGGATTTGGGGGGCGGGTGAGATGGTCGATAAGGCCGACGGCAGAAAGGCCGGTATATCGTGACGCGCAAGGGTCGCCGCCTCGTTCTCATCGGAGCCGCGCTGGGCGTGCTCGGCCTTGCGGCCGGGCTGGTCCTGACCGCGCTCAACGACACGATCGTCTTCTTCCGCACCCCAACCGAGGTCGCCCAGCGCCAGGTGCCGGTGGGCGAGCGGCTGCGGCTCGGCGGGCTGGTGGAGGCCGGAAGCGTCGTGAAGCAGGGGACGCTGGTGACCTTCGTCGTCACCGACGGCGCCG
>JASBUY010000489.1 GCA_030147645.1 Aquabacter sp.
GGCTGGACGACGGCGCCTATGAGGCCGGCATCGCCTCATACGCGGTGTGGGATGATGGCGAGGCACTGGTCTATGACACGCACATCTCGCTGACCCATGCGCGGGTCATCCGCGACACATTGGCGGCGCGCGGCGTGCGGCGCTTCACCGTCGTGCTCAGCCACTGGCACGACGACCATGTGGCGGGTAACGAGGTCTTCGCGGATTGCGAGATCATCGCGAACCGCCTCACGGCGGAGATTCTTTCGGAAAAGCGCCCCGCGCTGGAAGCCGCCGACCCGCCCATTCGGCCGCTTATCCTGCCGACGCGCACGTTCGAGGGCGAACTCCAGCTGACCGTGGGCGCCATCCCCGTGCGCCTCGTGCAGATGGACATTCATTCGTGCGACGGAACGGTGGCCCAATTGCCCGGCGGGCTTTTGCTGGCGGGCGATACGCTGGAAGATCCGGTGACCTATGTGGATGAGCCGGACCGCCTCGCCATCCACCTGCGCGACCTGGACCGCATGGCAAGCTGGGACATCCGCCGCATCCTGCCCAATCACGGCGCCGAGGACATCATCGCCTCCGGCGGCTATGCCCCGAGCCTCATCACGGCGACGCAGGCCTATGTGCGCAAGCTCCTCACCGTGCGCACCGACCCCGAGGCCCGCGCGCAGGACCTGCTCACGTTCGCGGCCGCGGGCTTCGCGTCCGGCGCCCTGCATCATTTCGCCCCCTACGATGCGGTGCATCGCATGAATGTTGAGGCCGTAATGAAGACGGCGGAGAAGGACTGAGAGCCGCCCGGCCACCCATCGCGCAGACGACGCCCTACTCCCCCGCCTCCGCGAACAGTGCAAGCTGCTGTTCGCGGACCGGCGCGAAGGAGCGGCGGTGGTGGGGGCATGGGCCGTGCGTGCGCAGCGCCACCGAATGCTCCGGCGTGCCATAGCCCATATGGCGCTCGAACCCATAGGCCGGGAAGGCGGCGCCGAGCCCCGCCATCAGCCGGTCGCGCGTGACCTTGGCGACAATGGAGGCGGCGGCGATGGAGGCGATGAGGGCATCGCCCCCGATCACCATTTCCAGTTGGCAAGGCAGAGGCGGCGGATCGTTCCCGTCCACGAAGACGAGGCCTGGCAAGCGCGGCAGGCCCCGCACCGCGCTCGCCAGCGCCCAGAGCGAGGCCTGGCGGATATTGTCGCGATCGATGCGCGCGGGCGGCGCAAGGCTCACGGACACCTCGGCGGTGGCACAGATTTCTGCGAACAGCGTCTCGCGCTTCTCACGCGTCAGCTTCTTGGAATCGTCCAGCCCACGCGGCACCCGCTTCGGATCGAGGATCACGGCGGCCGCGACGACGGGGCCGGCGAGAGGCCCCCGTCCCGCTTCGTCGGCACCGGCCACGGGCGCGATGCCGGCCTTATAGGCCGCCCGCTCGCGCGTGAAGCCGAGCCCCGCTGCGGCTTTCACCGAAGGCTTCACCCGAATGATCGCGCCGCGTCCCGCCACCGTGTATTCCGAATCGCCCCGTGTCGCAGAGCCCGCACGGTAGCTCAGAATCTTAAGGTGAAGCCACCCTTCACCATGTTCTCCTGCGCGGTCTCGGCCAGCTGACCGGAATAGAAGGCGGACAAGGTCATGCCCGGGGCGAAGGCGATGTCGAGGCCCGCCTCCACCAGTGCCGCATCCGTCGCAACGGGTGCCCCGGCAACCGTAAAGGCTTGGGACCCACTGAAAGAGAACGTGCTTTCGGGGGTCGTGTCCCCGAACGCGTGCTGCCAGGCGAGGCTCCCGCGAACCACGGCGCGCAGACTGCCGACCGTCACCGGCAGCGCGCCTCGGGCTCCCAGGCTGGTATAGGTGATCGCCTCCTTGCCGCCCGCGCTCGTCAATGCCGCCGGCCCGCCGATCTCGCTGAAGCCATCCGTGTGGACATTGACATAAGCGAGACCGGCGAACGGCTCCACGGAGGCGGTCGCCAGAGCCACGGGATAAGCGATCTCGCCGAAGACCTGTCCGATCTGGCCGTTATAATCCGCCGAGAGCGAACTCGCGGCGCCGGGTACGGCCACGGTGCGCGACGTGGACATCTCGCTCCAGCCATAGGCGGCACCGAAGCGCAGGGCCACCGCCCCCACCCTGCCGCCGCCATAGAGGGCAAGTTGCACCGTGTCGGCGGAGGTCGCGGAGCTTAGGCTGCTCACCTGAATACTGGAGCCGCTGTAACCGGCGGCGAACCCCAACCGCCACGCATTGGCGAAGACGCCATCCACACCCACAAGGAATCCGCCCACATCGCTGGAGGCGGACGCTGCGGTGCTGCTCCCGTCCGAATGTCCCCACGCGCCAAAGGCCTCTGTCCAGAAGGCATGACTGGCGAGCGGCGCCTCGTCCGGCACGCTCTCGAGCGAAAACGGCCCGGCGCCTGCCGATGCTGCGTAAGCAAGCGGGACGGCAGCGGGGGCCGCTGGCGGCACCGGCTGGCGCGCCCGGTCCATCACCGCATTGCGCACCAGGATGCTTTGCGTGGCGAGCACTCCACTCGTGGTGGCGTAGGCTTGGCCGGACAGACTGTCGAAGGCGGCGGCTGCGACCGGGCCGGACAGCTGGACCAGAGCCTGGGAAAGGGTCGAGGAATAGGCCAGCGTATCCGCCGCATTGGCGACGGCCGCCTGATTGGCGGTCTGGGCAATGATGGCCAGGGGCAGGCTGCTGCGCT
>JASBUY010000034.1 GCA_030147645.1 Aquabacter sp.
CCGAGATCGATTTTCTGTGCCGTTGTGTCGAGGCGGCGATCAAGGCCGGAGCCACCACCATCAATATCCCTGACACGGTGGGCTATACGACGCCGGAGGAATATGCCCGTTTGTTCCGCACCGTCCGGGAGCGTGTGCCGAACTCCGACAAGGCCGTTTTCTCGGTTCATTGCCATAATGACCTCGGCATGGCGGTCGCCAACTCGCTCGCCGGCATCGCCGGTGGCGCCCGGCAGATCGAATGCACCGTCAACGGCATCGGCGAGCGCGCCGGAAATGCCGCCCTCGAAGAGATCGTGATGGCGATCAATGTGCGTGGGGACGTCCTGCCCTATAGCACCGGCATCGATGCCACCATGCTGACGCGCGCGTCCCGGCTGGTCGCGGCAGTCACGTCCTTCCCCGTGCAATACAACAAGGCCATCGTCGGACGGAATGCGTTCGCCCATGAGAGCGGCATTCACCAGGACGGCATGCTGAAGCATACGCAGACCTATGAAATCATGACGCCGGAAAGCGTCGGTGTCTCCAAGACTTCCTTGGTCATGGGCAAACATTCCGGCCGCGCGGCGTTCCGCGACAAGCTGAAGACCATGGGTTATGAACTGGGCGAGAACGCGCTGAACGATGCCTTCACCCGTTTCAAGGACCTCGCCGACCGTAAGAAGGTCATTTATGACGAGGATATCGAAGCGCTGGTGGATCACGAGATCGCTGCTGCCGGCGACCGCGTGAAACTGGTCTCGCTCTCGGTGATCGCCGGAACGCGCGGACCTCAGCGCGCGACGATGCGCGTGGAAATCGATGGTCGCACCGTCACCGAGGAAGCCGAGGGCAATGGGCCTGTCGATGCGACGTTCAACTGCATCAAGAGCTTGGTACCCCACACCGCGCGTCTGGAACTCTATCAGGTTCATGCCGTGACCGAAGGCACGGATGCGCAGGCGGAAGTCTCAGTGCGACTGGAGGAAGACGGGAAAGTGGTGACCGCAAAAGCCGCTGATCCCGATACGTTGGTCGCCTCTGCGGAAGCCTATATCACTGCCTTGAACAAACTGAGCCGCAAGCGGCAGAGCCTCAACGCGCAGGCGGCAGCGGGCTGAGCGCCCGCTTTTGAAAGCTCTCGCCTTGATGGGCCTTATGGAAGCCGGACCTTGCGTCCGGCTTCTTTTATTTTGGCCCACTGTTTCCGGTCCGCGCGCGTCGCTGGTGGGCTTGCACGCGAGGCCTCGCGTTCCTCTCTGAACCCTCGGGAAGCTGAAACAATAAAATCGATCAAACCCCCGGAAAAATTGTGCAGCGCAATATAGTGATGCTTATGCCAAAGTTATCTCCGCTGCGCACAATGTGGGCTTGACGGACGGGCGGTGGGTATTCTTGAAGTGGAGGGGGCGGAAGCTCGATATGATAATGAGCCGACCCGAGGGCTCCAGGAGGTTGTCATGAAACTTAGGCATGCGGTCTTGGCGCTTGCGGCCCTCGCGGGCCTCGCCAGTCCCTCCGCGCAGGCGCAGCAGGCGTATCCGAACCGGCCCATCACCATCATCGTTCCCTTCGCTGCCGGCGGCCCCACCGATACGGTGGCGCGCCTCATCGGCGAATCCATGACCCACACGCTCGGCCAGCAAGTGTTGATCGAGAATGTCGGCGGCGCCGGCGGCACGCGCGGCGCGGGGCAGGTGGCGAAGGCGGCTCCCGACGGATACACGCTCCTAATCCACCATATCGGGCAGGCCACATCCGCTTCGCTGTATCGCAAGCTGCCCTATAACGTCCTGACCGATTTCGAAGAGGGCGGTCTCATCACGGCGGTCCCCATGACCGTGATCGGCAAGTCGAACCTCGAGCCCAAGACCCCGGCGGCGCTCGTGGACTACATTAAGGCGAACAAGGAGAAGGTCACGCTCGGCAATGCCGGCGTCGGCTCCGCCTCGCATCTGTGCGGCATGCTGCTGATGTCGAAGGTCGGCGCGTCGATGACCACGGTGCCGTATCAGGGCACGGGCCCGGCCATGAACGATCTGGTCGGTGGCCAGATCGACCTGATGTGCGATCAGACGACCAACACCACCGGCCAGATCAAGGCCGGAAAGGTGAAGGCTTATGCCGTGACCACGGACGGGCGGGTGAAGGCGCTGGGCGATGTGCCGACGCTGAAGGAAGCGGGCCTGAAGGACTTTGAAGTGTCCGTTTGGCACGGCCTGTACGCGCCCAAGGGAACGCCGAAGGAGATCATGGACAAGCTGAATGCAGCGCTCCAGACCGCGCTGGAAGATCCCAAAGTGATCGCGCGGTTTGCTGATCTCGGCACCGAGCCGGAGCCGAAGGATCGCCGCAGCCGCGAATTTCACGATAAGTTCCTCGCCGACGAAGTGGCCAAGTGGAAGCCCATCATCCAGGCGGCTGGTATCTACGCGGACTGACGGGTCGGGTCGCGCCTGAACCGCGCGCCCGGTTCGCCCGCGAACCTCGTGGAGAGTGTCAGGCGGGTGTTACTACACCCGCCTGTTGCATTTCGTAAGGTCAGTCATGGTTCCCAAGTGTTCAACCCAACGCAATCTTCCGTTGCGGCACGGCTCTATTGTGGGCAATGGCGTAACTTTTGTTCGACTTTCGCATGATAGTCAGTATGGTCCGGCCCGGGCTGAAAGCTCGATGGACGAGGCGGGCGCCCCGGCTCGCCAAAGCTCCAAAAAATCTGGTTCGGGGGGAGGGGGTCGATGAGTTTCATACGCAGTCCTAAGGACGTTCTTGCGGGCCTGCTTTTCATCGCGCTCGCGGGGCTGTTCGCGTGGCAGGCCAATTTGTTGCCGATGGGAAGCTCCGTGCGCATGGGGCCCGGCTATTTCCCGATGATCCTATCGGGGCTCATGGGGGTCCTCGGTCTCATCGTTCTCATCAACGGATTTCGCTTCAGTGCTGAGGGCGCAACCGGAATTGCGTGGCGCGGCCTCATCCTTCTCACGCTGGCTGCGCTGTTCTTCGGCGCCTTCTTGCGGCCGCTCGGCTTCCTTCCGGCCCTCGCCGGGACCGTCTTTCTGAGCGCGCTTGGAAGCCAGAAATTCCATATCGTGACCGCCCTCGCCATTACGGGCGTCATGGTGGTCTTCTCCTGGGCGGTCTTTATCTGGGGGCTCGGCTTGCCGATCCAGCTGATCGGCCCGTGGCTCGGCGGATACTGAGGAGGCGCCCGTGGAACTCTTTGACAATCTGGCGCTCGGCTTCTCCGTCGCCTTTTCCCTTCAGAACCTCCTTTATTGCTTCATTGGCTGTCTGCTCGGCACCCTGATCGGCGTTCTGCCAGGCCTGGGCCCGGTCGCGACGATCGCCATGCTGCTGCCGATCACGTTCGGTCTGCCGCCGGTCTCCGCGCTCATCATGCTCGCGGGCATTTATTACGGCGCACAATATGGTGGCTCAACGACGGCGATCCTGATCAACCTTCCGGGCGAATCATCCTCCGTGGTGACGGCACTTGATGGTCACCAGATGGCCAAGCAGGGCCGCGCGGGTGCCGCGCTCGCGACCGCCGCGCTCGGCTCCTTCTTCGCCGGCACGGTCGCGACCTTCCTGCTCGCGCTTTTTGCGCCTCCCCTTGCTGATCTCGCGTTGAAGTTCGGTCCGCCGGAATATTTCGCTCTCATGGTGCTCGGCCTGATCGCTTCGGTGACGTTGGCTTCGGGTTCCATCGTCAAGGCTTTGGCGATGATCGTGCTCGGCCTGCTGCTCGGCCTGTCCGGGCAGGACATTTACACGGGCACGCCGCGTTTCACCTTCGATGTGCAGGAACTGACGGACGGGTTTGACTTCGTCGCCCTGGCCATGGGTGTTTTCGGCATCGGCGAGATCATCCGCAACCTTGAGGACGAGAAGCAGCGCAGCCTGGTGGCGGCGAAGGTTTCGAGCCTCATGCTGACCAAGGACGATTTCAAGCAGATCATCGCGCCGGTGCTCCGCGGCACGATCCTGGGTTCTGCGCTTGGCATTCTGCCCGGCGGTGGCGCCATGTTGTCCTCTTTCGCCTCCTATTCCATCGAGAAGAAAATCTCGAAGAATCCGAAGTCGTTCGGCAAGGGCGCTATCGCCGGTGTCGCGGGCCCGGAGAGCGCGAACAATGCGGGCGCGCAGACTTCGTTCATTCCCATGCTCACCCTCGGCATTCCGTCGAACCCGGTGATGGCCCTTATGATCGGCGCGCTGATCATCCAAGGCATCACCCCCGGTCCGAACGTGGTGACCGAGAAGCCGGACCTCTTCTGGGGCATCATCGCCTCTATGTGGATCGGCAACCTCATGCTGGTGCTGCTCAACCTGCCTCTGATCGGCATGTGGGTCCGCCTGCTGACCGTGCCCTATCACGTGCTGTTCCCGGCGATCATGGCCTTCTGCTGCATCGGCGTGTACAGCGTGAACAACAATACCTTCGACGTGTACACCATGGCCCTGTTTGGCGTGGTCGGATACGTCCTGGTGAAGCTTGATTGCGAACCGGCGCCGCTGCTGCTCGGCTTCGTCATCGGCCCGATGCTGGAAGAATATCTGCGCCGAGCCATGCTGATCTCTCGCGGTGATCCGATGGTGTTCGTGACCCGCCCGATCTCGGCAACGCTCCTGGCCTTCGCCGCCATCGCGCTGATCGTTGTCCTGCTGCCCTCGGTCAGCAAGACGCGCGAAGAGGCCTTCCGCGAATAAGCCTCTGGCCAGAGACGAAGAGTTGCGACGGGGCGGGAGAAATCCCGCCCCGTTTCTTTTGGCGGAGACGCTCCATCACGGCGTCTCGCGAACCCCGTTTTGGGATCGAGAACAGGCCTGTGGATTTCTTTCCGCGGGACGCTGGACACCACCGGGAGGCGATGCTACACGACCACCTCCTCACGGGGCGTTGCCCCGAAGGGCGCATAGCTCAGTTGGTAGAGCAGCTGACTCTTAATCAGCGGGTCCAAGGTTCGAGTCCTTGTGCGCCCACCAAAATCCCCTCCCGGATATGCATTTGGTGGTTTATCGGCGGGGCGGTTTCTCCCCACGGAAAGTCGTCCCGGCGTGAGCCGGAACCCTGCTTGACGGTCGGGTGTCTCTTGATAGGCTGTCTGCGAGTGGCTCCGTCCCGATACGTCATGCCCCGTGAGGGCTGACTGTCTGCCGTGAAACCCGTCGGGCGTTACCGGACGCTGAGCGCTCCTCTTCACCTCCAATCATAACGCTGGCGCTCGTTTTGGTGCGGGCCACCGCGTGGACGCGACCATGGATCATCCCGACCCGGAAGAGCTCGCGGGGGCGCCGGTGTTCGACGCGGGCCATATGGGCTGCGGCGAACTGGTGATGCTGCTACGGCTTCGCCTCAAGGCGGCACCGGGCCAGTTGTTGTGCGTTATCGCCCTGGATTCCGGGGCGCCCGAAGACCTGCCCGCTTGGTGCCGCATGACGGCAAACGTCCTCGTCCGCAACGATCCAAACACGAATCGCTACTGGATTCGGTCCCGCCTCCAGTGGTGAGCAAAGCCAGGAGAGAAACATGCCCGGAAAGTTCGTCGTGTCCATCAGCTGCGCCAAGAACGACACCGACAAGGCGACCGTTGGCTTCGTGATCGCCAATGCCGCCGTCGCATCTGACAAGGAGACCGTCGTGTTTCTCTCCATCGAGGGGACGCGCCTTTCGCAGGCCGGATATGCAGACGACATCCACGAGGAAGGCTTCGCGCCGCTCAAGGATCTGATGACCAATTTCGCCGCCGCTGGCGGCACGATTTATGTCTGTTCGCCGTGCTTCAAGAAGCGCGGCCTCGACGAGGACAATCTGATCGCCGGCGCCAAGATCGTGGGCGGTGCCAAGCTCGTCGAATTCATGAGCGAGGGCATTCCCTCCATCAGCTACTGACGCGTAGGGGGAGCGAGCGCGCGGCATGCTCCGCGCATGCACCCGCCCGCATCCAATTTGACCCGACGCCGCCACGCCCGGCGTCTTTTTCCCAGACGAAGGTCAGCCCTGACTCTCATCGCGATTGCCGAAATCGGCGCATCCTGGGGGTGACCGTCATGACCATGCGTGACAGCGCGTTCGGTTTCGAGCCGGGACACCGAGGCACGGCCCCAACGGCGTCCCTTCGCATTTCGCTCCGGCGCCGCTCTTGTCGCGCCGGAGCCAATCCCTGCTCAAGGACGCCGTCATGACAGATCCCGTTGCCGCCCATGCCCTCCAGGCTGATGTTTCCTTCGATGGCGGCGACCTGGATTGCGGCAACGGCCTGTTGCTGCTTATCCGCAAGCATATCGATCCACTGCCGCGCGGGGGCTTGCTGGAGATCCGCTCGACGGAAATCTCCGTGGACGAGGATCTGCCCGCCTGGTGCCGGCTGACCGGAAACGAATTCGTCTCCTGGACGAAGGTGAAGAAGCAGCGGTCGTTTCTTGTCTGCAAAGGCGGGCTGTCCGAGCGGTCGGCGGAGCCCGCTCTCGCGCGCGTCGTCGCGGCGACCTCCGCTCCGGTGCCCCGCCGTGCCGACAAGGTAGACCCGCTCCCAATTCCGCCTCTGGCGGTGATGGGCATTGGCTCCTGGCCCCGCCCACGCTGGATGATCGAGGCCATGCACGCTCATGTGGAGGGCCGCTTGTCCGAAGCCGCGTTCCAGGAGACCGCCGATGATGCCGTGCGCCTTGCCATCGCCGCGCAGGAAAAGGCCGGGGTGGACGTCGTCACGGATGGGGAGCAGCGAAGGGACAGCTATGCGAGCTTCGTGGCGAGCCGGCTGGACAATTGCCAGCTTATCCCCCTGACCGACCTTCTGCCGCTTGTGGACCATCCCGAAGAATTCGAAGCAGAACTGCGAGCGCTGGACATTCCTGCCGGTGACGTCCGACATCCGGCTGTTTTCGGAAAACTGTCCCGCTCACGTCCGCTGGTCGCACATGAGGTGGATTTCTCGCGAAGCGTCACGCAGCGCCCGGTGAAGGTGGCCTTGCCCGGCCCCTATCTCCTCACCCGCACCATGTGGATGGAGTGTATTTCCGACCGCGCCTATGGAAGCCGAGAAGCGCTCGCCGCCGATATCGTCGCGGTGCTGCGCGAGGAACTGGCGGAACTCATGGATGCGGGCGCGGCCCTCGTCCAGTTCGATGAACCCGTCCTTTCCGAAGTGGTGTTTTCAGGAGCAAAGTCCAAGCGCTCTTTCATGTGCGGGGCCTTGTCCGAGTCGCTCGGACCGGACCATGAACTGGCGTTCGCGCGGGACCTGCTCAACGCGGTTCTGGAGGGCGCGCCGCGCGGGCGCACCGCCTTGCATGTCTGCCGGGGCAATTGGACGCCGGACGAGAGCGTTGCCCTGGTGGGCAGCTATGCGCCCCTGGTGGATATGCTGCGCCAGGTGAATGTGGGCGCCTATCTCCTGGAAATGTGTACGCCGCGAGCTGGGGAAATGGAGATCCTGAAGGTGCTGCCGCAGGATGCGCGCATCGGCGTCGGTGTCGTGAACCAGAAGGACCCGCGAACGGAAGACCTTGAAGAGGTCGGCGCGCGCATTCGCCAAGCCATCGATCTGTTCGGCCGCGAGAGGGTGCTGCTGCACCCCGATTGCGGCTTCGCCACCTTCGCGGACAATCCCATCTGCTGCACCAGCGCGGCACATGACAAGCTCGCCGCCATCGCGCAGGCGGTCGCGGCTTTTCGTTAGGATGTCCGTCATGCCCGGACGCAGGCCCGGGCATGACGGGTTGGGCTAAGATCAGTGGGCGTCCGCACCCTGTGCATGCGCCACCGGCGGGGAATGGGTGCCGTGCTGAACCAATGGGCGGTTGCCCGACAGCTTGCGCAGCAGCACATAAAACACCGGCGTCAAGAAGATGCCGAACACGGTCACGCCGATCATGCCCGCAAACACTGCGACGCCCATGGCGTGGCGCATCTCCGCCCCCGCGCCGATGGAGGTGACGAGCGGGACCACACCCATGATGAAGGCGAGCGAGGTCATGAGGATCGGCCGCAGGCGTAGCCGGCTCGCCTCCACCGCTGCCTCGAACGGGGTCCGGCCGGAAAACTCCAACTCCCGGGCGAACTCGACGATCAAAATGGCATTTTTGGCGGACAGGCCCACCAGCACGACGAGGCCGATCTGCGTGAAGACATTGTTGTCTCCGTTGGAGAGCCAGACACCGGTCATCGCGGCGAGCAGCCCAGTCGGCACGATCATGATGATGGAGAGCGGCAGCACCAAGCTCTCATACTGGGCTGCGAGCACCAGGAAGACCAGGAAGATGGCCAGCGGGAACACCCAAACGGCGGAATTGCCGGCCAGGATGTCCTGATAGGTCAGCTCGGTCCATTCAAAGCCGATCCCCTTGGGCAGGGTCTCCGCCGCGACCCGCTCCACCGCCTGCTGGGCTTCGCCGGACGAATAACCCGGCGCCGCCCCGCCATTGATGTCGGCGGTGAGAAAGCCGTTATAGCGCATGGCCCGTTCGGGGCCGGCGACGGACTGCACTTTCAGCAAAGCGGAGAGCGGCACCATTTCGCCGGTCTTGGAGCGCACCTTGAGCTGGCCCACGTCCTCCGGCCGGGCGCGGAACGGCGCATCGGCCTGGACGCGCACCGTGTAGGTGCGGCCGAACTTGTTGAAATCGTTCACATAGGACGAGCCCAGATAGATCTGCATGGTGTTGAACACGTCGGTCACCGCGACGCCGAGCTGGCGCGCCTTGGTGCGGTCGATGTCGGCGAACAATTGCGGCACGTTGACCTGGAAGCTCGAGAACGCGCCGGCAATCTCCGGCGCCTTCGAAAGCGCCGCCATGAACGCCTTGGTGGCATCATTGAGTGCTTCGTAGCCCAATCCCGCACGGTCCTCGATCTGCAGCT